>NZ_JBFTOQ010000010.1:0-214441 GCF_056398045.1 Cupriavidus sp. 05L411
CGCCCACCGATAGCCCCTGGTCTTTCACCATCCGTACTACTTCCAGCTTGAAGCTGGCATCAAATTGTCGGCGTTGTCTTGTCATCTGTTTCCTCGTCGATATGGATTGTCACCCTATCGACCTGTCCGAGGAAATTAGACCACTGCAAGACATGGGTCCCTCGTTTCCGCTCTTTTCGCCGAATCCCGAGGCGCCCCATACGGCCTTGGCACACCTCCACGGCTCGCTTCGCATCGCCGTGGGTGTTTCCCGCCCCTTCGGGCGGGAAACACGGCCACACCGAATCGTTCGCTATGTCCGCTGGTTGGCACCCCTCTCCCACCTGTGGGAGAGGGGCCGGGGGAGAGTGCGGGCGCTCGCTACGCCGCCGTCTTCAACCTGCCGCTACCACTTTGCGCGCAAACGCCGCCAGCACGTCTAGTACCTCATCCGGCCTTTCTCCCATCAGCGCGTGCCCGCAGGGCACCGTGACCGTGCTGGCCGATGCCATCCTGGCGGCGAGCGCCTGGGCGGCTTTGGGCGAGGTCATCATGTCCTTGCTGCCGCTGATGAACAGGGCGGGGCAGCGCACGGCGGCCACCGCGGCGTCGCCGTTGGCGTAGGCGTTGCAGGCGGAGAAGTCGTTGTGGAAGACGTGGCCTTCGGGGTTGCGTTGTGCCACGCGTTCCATCAGGCGCTGGCTGCCGCCTTGCATCCACGAGCCCGGTCCCGGGGAGGAGGGCTTGTTGGCGAGGCTGGAATGCGACCACGCGTTGACCATGGCGATGGCCTGGTCCACGCGGTTGAGCGAGGCGTCGAGCAGGGCGTCGGCGACTTTCATCGGGTAGGCCGTGGCAAGCTGGGCGATGCCGCGTACCGCTTCCGGGTGGCGGGCGGCCGTTTCCAGCGCGATCAGCGAGCCCATGCTGTGCCCGAAGACCAGCGCGGGGGTGCTGACGCCGGCTGCGCGGACCAGTTCTATCACCCAGTCGGCCATCGCCTCGACCGTCTTGAGGGGCATGCCCTCGCTGCGGTTATGGCCGGGCAGGTCCACCGCCAGCACGCTGAAGCCGTGGTTGGCGAACCAGCGCGTCTGCAGGGCCCAGACGCTGTGGTCGTTCTGCGCGCCGTGCACGAACACGGCACAGGGCAGGGCGGGGTCGAAGGGTTTGCCGCCGGTGTAGGCGTAGGCCTTGTGGCCTGCGATCGTCAGTTCCATCAGGCTTGCCCTCCCTTGGCGCTCATGGCTTTCTCGGCTGCCTTGAGGCCGCGCTTGAGGTCGTCGATGAGGTCGTCCGGGTCTTCCAGTCCGACCGACAGACGGATGGTGCCTTCGCTGATGCCGGCCGCCTGCAGTGCCGCGGCGTCCATGCGGAAGTGGGTGGTGGAGGCCGGGTGGATCACCAGCGAGCGGGCGTCGCCCACATTGGCCAGGTGCGAGAACAGCGCCAGGCTTTCGATGAAGCGCTGGCCTGCGGCACGATTGCCCTTGAGGTTGAAGCTGAACACGGCGCCCGCGCCGCGCGGCAGCAGGCGCTTGGCGAGTTCGTAGTCCGGGTGGGATTCCAGCTCCGGATAGGCGACCGACTCGACCATCGGGTGCGACACCAGGAACTGCACCACGCGGCGCGCGTTGTCCACATGGCGGGCCATGCGCAGCGGCAGCGTCTCGATGCCCTGGAGCAGTTGCCAGGCGGCCATCGGGCTCAGGCAGGCGCCGAAGTCGCGCAGGCCYTCGCGGCGCGCGCGCAGCAGGAACGGCGCCACCGTGCTCTCCTCCGTAAAGACCATGTTGTGGAAGCCAGCATAGGGCTCCGACAGCTCCGGGAAGCGCCCGGAGGCTTCGAAGTCGAAGGTGCCGCCTTCTGCCAGTACGCCGCCGATGGTGGTGCCATGGCCGCCCAGGAACTTGGTGGCCGAGTGATAGAGCAGGCCGGCGCCCAGGTCGAAAGGCTTGAGCAGGTAGGGCGTGGTGAAGGTGGAGTCGACCAGTAGCGGGATACCGTTGTCCTGGCCGAGCTGCGCCAGGGTCGGGATGTCGAGCACGTCCAGCCCGGGGTTGCCCAGGGTCTCGCCGAACAGCAACTTGGTCTCGGGCCGGATGGCCGCGCGCCAGGCGTCGATGTCGCGCGCCTGCACGAAGGTGGTCTCGATGCCAAAGCGGCGCAGCGTGTAGTGCAGCAGGTTGTGCGAGCCGCCGTACAGGGCGCTGGACGCCACGATGTGCGAGCCCGCGCCCATCAGCGTCGCCACCGCCAGATGCAGCGCGGCCTGGCCCGAAGCCACGCCGATCGCGCCGGCGCCGTTCTCCAGGGCGGCGATGCGCTCCTCGAAGACGGCGACCGTCGGGTTGGAGATGCGGGAGTAGACGTGGCCCGCGCGTTCCATATTGAACAGCGAGGCGGCGTGCTCACTGTCTTTAAAGACGAAGGATGTCGTCAGGTGGATGGGCGTGGCCCGGGCCCCCGTGGCGGGGTCGGGGGCGGCGCCAGCATGCAGCGCCAGGGTGTCGAAACGGGTACCGGACATGGCTTCAAGGGCTAGAGTTGTCTCCGGATCGCATCGTAGCATCCGCTGCCGCTGCGGGCATGGCAAATAGCCTTGGCGGCCCCGGCGGCGGCCCGTGCTTTACTTGGGCGGCTGGTTTCGGCTAGGATCGGCGCATCAGGCCATGCCGGCGGCGGCAGGTAATAAACAGCAAAACAGCAGATTCAGAGAAGCGGAGACCATCATGAAAGTCAGCGACATCCTGCAGATCAAGGGCAACACGCTCTACACGGTGAAGCCGGAAACGTCACTGCTGCTGGCGGTCAACATCATGGCAGAGCACGATATCGGCTCGCTGGTGGTGATGGAATACGGCGACCTGGTCGGCATGCTGACCTTCCGCGAGATCATCAAGACGCTCTCCGCCAACGGCGGCAATGTCGGCACCACCAGCCTGCGCAAGGTCATGGACGACGCGCCGCTGACCTGCACCATGGAGACGGACGTCAATGAAGTCCGCCGCATGATGCTGGAGCGCCACACCCGTTACCTGCCGGTGCTGGACAATCGGACGCTGATGGGCGTGATTTCGTTCTACGACGTGGCCAAGGCCGTGGTGGAAGAGCAGAGCTTCGAGAACCGCATGCTCAAGGCCTACATCCGCGACTGGCCGGAAGAAAAGACCGATTGAGCCGCCCTTGGCGCGAGAGGCGCCACGTAGCAGCGGCCGGGTTGGGCCGATCGAGGCGCTTCGGGCTGTGCACCCTCCTGGGGCGCGCCCGTAGTCCGTATAAGTGGTAAATGCCGCGCAACGACGCGGCATCTTTTTGAGCCGACCGCGACATGAGCGCTACATGAGCCAACAAAACCAATTCCGTCTGCTCCGCACGCGCCGCTTCGCGCCGTTCTTCTGGACCCAGTTCCTGGGCGCCATGAACGACAACCTGTTCAAGGTCGCCTTCACCTCGCTGGTCACCTACCATACGGCCCTGTTCGACGGTGTTGACGCCAAGAGCGCGGCGTTCCTGATCTCGGCCATCTTTATCGCACCGTTCGTGCTGTTCTCGGCCACCAGCGGCCAGATCGCCGACAAGATCGAGAAGTCCCGGCTGATCCGGCTGGTGAAGACGCTGGAAATCGCCATCATGCTGCTGGGGCTGGCGGGTTTTGCCATGCATAGCGCGCCCTTGCTCTACACGGGCACCTTCCTGATGGGGTTGCACTCGACGCTGTTTGGCCCGGTCAAGTTCGCTTACCTGCCGCAGCACCTGGACGAGACCGAACTGGTGGGCGGCAACGGCCTGGTGGAGATGGGCACCTTCGTGGCCATCCTGCTCGGCACCCTGCTTGGCGGCGAACTGGCCGGCCTGACCCATGGCGAGAAGATCGTGGGGCCGTTCTATGTCGGCGCAGCTTGCGTGGTGCTGGCGCTGGCCGGCCGCATGGTGTCCGCGCGCGTGCCGGACTCGCCGGCGCCGCAGCCTGACCTGCGCATCAACTGGAACCCGTTCACCGAGACCTGGCGCAACCTCAAGCTGGCGCGCACCGACCGCACGGTGTTCCTGAGCTTGCTGGGGATTTCCTGGCTCTGGTTTTTGGGCGCGACCTTCCTCACCTCGTTTTTCAGCTTTGCCAAGGACGTGCTGGGCGGCGACCAGAACGTGGTGACGCTGCTGCTGGCGGTGTTTTCGCTGGGCATCGGCACCGGCTCGCTGCTGTGCGAGCGGCTGTCCGGGCGGCATGTCGAGATCGGCCTGGTGCCGTTCGGCTCGATTGGCATGACGGTGTTCGCGGTCGACCTGTTCTTCGCCAGCAACGGCGAGCAGCACAGCGAATTGTCCGGGCTGGCCGGCTTTGCCGCCGACCCGCGCCACTGGCGCGTGCTGTTCGACCTGTTCCTGCTGGCGATGTTCGGCGGCTTCTACAGCGTGCCGCTGTACGCGCTGATCCAGAGCCGCTGTGCGCCGACGCACCGGGCCCGCATCATCGCCGCCAACAACATCCTCAACAGCTTCTTCATGATCGGCTCCTCGCTGCTGGCGGTGGTGCTGACCCAGGCCGGCTTCAGCATTCCGCAGCTGTTCCTGGTGGTGGGGTTGCTCAACGCGATGGTTGCCATCTACATCTACTCGCTGGTGCCGGAGTTCCTGCTGCGCTTCATTGCCTGGATCCTGGTGCATACGGTGTATCGCCTGAAGCGCGTCAATGCCGAGCACATTCCGGCCGAGGGCGCGGCGGTGCTGGTGTGCAACCACGTCAGCTTTGCCGATGCGGTGGTGCTGATGGCCGCCAGCCCGCGGCCGGTGCGCTTCCTGATGGATCACCGCATCTTCAAGGTGCCGCTGATGTCGTGGTTCTTCCGCCAGGCCAAGGCGATCCCGATCGCGCCGGCGCACGAGGACCCGGTCATGCTGGAGCGCGCCTACGACGAAGTCGCGCGGGCGCTGGCCGGCGGCGACCTGGTCTGCATCTTCCCGGAGGGCAAGATCACGGCCACCGGCGAGCTCAATCCCTTCAAGCAGGGCGTGCAGCAGATCATCCGGCGCACCCCCGTGCCGGTCGTGCCGATGGCGCTGCGGGGGCTGTGGGGCAGCTTTTTCTCCCGCAAGGGTGGCAATGCCATGTCCCGGCCATTCCGGCGTGGCATCCTGAACCGGCTGGAGCTGGTCGTGGGCGACCCGATCGCACCGGAACTGGCCACGCCGGAGGGCCTGCAGCAGGTGGTGCAGGGCTTGCGCGGCGAGTGGCGCTAACGACAAGCGGGAGGCGGCAACCATGATCACGCTTTACACCTTCGGGCCGGCCTTCGGCCTGCCAGACGCCAGCCCTTTCGTCACCAAGGCCGACATGCTGCTCAAGCTCGCGGGGCTGCCGTACCGCGCCGCGCAGGGCGGCCTGCGGCGCGCGCCCAAGGGCAAGCTGCCCTATCTCGACGACGAGGGCCGCGTGGTGGCGGACTCCACGCTGATCCGCTGGCACCTGGAGAAGACCTACCACATCGACTTCGATGAAGGGCTGACGCAGTCCCAGCGTGGCACGGCCTGGGCGGTCGAGAAGATGCTGGAAGATAACTTCTACTGGGCGGTGGCCGACGCGCGCTGGAACCATGACGCCAATTTTGCCCGGGGTCCGGCGACGTTTTTCCGCGCCGTGCCGTGGCCGGTGCGCGGGCTGGCGATGCGTTTTGTGCGCTCGAAGATCCGCCGCATCCTGTGGACGCAGGGGCTCGGGCGCCATAGCCCGGCCGATCTGGCTGCGATCGCCGGCCGCGATGTGGCGGCCGTGGCCGACGTGCTGGGCAGCCAGCCCTACCTGATGGGCGACAAGCCTTGCGGCGCCGACGCCACGGTATTCGCCTTCATGGCCGGCGCGCTGTGCCCGCTGTTCGACACGCCGATCCGTACCGCCGCCGAATCCCACCCCAGCCTGGTGGCCTACGTGGCGCGGATGCGGGAGCGCTTCTATCCGGACCTGCAGGCAGCGCCCGCGCCCTGAGCGAGGGCCGGGGAGGGCCGGAAGGGCGGCAAAAGCCTTACAATGTAGCCCGTTCCCCAATTCTCACGCCCTGCGCGGCCTTCCATCATGTCCGGCAATACTCTCGGCCTGCTCTTCACTGTCACCACTTTCGGCGAATCGCACGGGCCGGCCATCGGCGCGGTGGTGGATGGCTGCCCGCCGGGCATGTCCCTGACCGAGGCCGACATCCAGCTGGACCTGGATCGCCGCAAGCCCGGCACCTCGCGCCACGTCACGCAGCGCCAGGAGCCCGACCAGGTCGAGATCCTCTCCGGCGTGTTCGAGGGCAAGACCACCGGCACGCCGATCTGCCTGCTGATCCGCAACACCGACCAGCGCAGCAAGGACTACGGCAATATCGTCGAGACCTTCCGCCCGGGCCACGCTGACTACACCTACTGGCAGAAGTACGGCATCCGCGACTATCGCGGCGGTGGCCGCTCGTCGGCCCGCCTGACGGCGCCGGTGGTGGCGGCGGCGGCCGTGGCCAGGAAGTGGCTGCGCGAGCAGTACGGCACCGAGATCCGGGGCTATATGTCGCAGCTGGGCGAAGTCCGCGTGCCGTTCGTGGACTGGGCGGAAGTGCCGGAGAATCCCTTCTTTGCCCCCAATGCGGAGATCGTGCCGGAGCTGGAAACCTATATGGACGCGCTGCGCCGCGACGGCGACTCCGTCGGCGCGCGCATCGAGGTGGTGGCGAGCCATGTGCCGGTGGGCCTGGGCGAGCCGCTGTTCGACAAGCTCGATGCCGATATCGCGCATGCCATGATGGGCATCAACGCCGTCAAGGGCGTGGAGATCGGCGCGGGGTTTGAGAGCGTGAGCCAGCGCGGCAGCGTGCATGGCGACTCGCTCAGCGCCGAAGGCTTCCGTGGCAATAACGCCGGCGGCGTGCTTGGCGGCATCTCGACCGGCCAGGACGTCACCGTTTCGCTGGCAATCAAGCCCACCTCCAGTATCCGCACCCCGCGCGAATCCATCGACAAGGCCGGCCAGCCCGCCACGGTGGAAACCTTCGGCCGCCACGATCCCTGCGTGGGCATCCGCGCCACCCCCATCGCCGAAGCCATGCTGGCGCTGGTGCTGATGGACCATGCGCTGCGCCACCGCGCCCAGTGCGGCGACGTCAAGGTCGATACCCCGCGCATTCCCGCCCAGTCGCCCCAGTCCGGCCAGTCGCGCTGAGTTGGCGCAGGCGGAACAACATGGCCGCGCCGCGGGTACCGGGCGCGTCTCCGAGACGCGTTTTGGCCTGTTTTATCTTGGCTACTACGGCTACGTCGGCGTCATCTCCCCCTATGTGAGCCTGTTCTTCGCCGGGCGCGGTTTTTCCCCGGTGCAGATCGGCGTGCTGATGGCCTGCTTCCAGGTCAGCCGCATCGTCGGCCCGTATTTCTGGGGCTGGCTGTCCGACGTGATGCATACCCGCGTGCGCCTGCTGCGCCTGGCCGCCGTGACATCCTTGCTGGCGTTCCTGATGGTGCCCGGCGTCACCAGCTACGGCGCAATGATGGCGATGATGATCGGGCTGAACCTGATCACCAGCGCCATGTCTCCGCTGGGCGACGCGCTCACCATCTCCACGCTGCGCCGCTACGGCGGCTTCGATTACCGCTACGGGCGCATCCGCATGTTCGGCTCGGCTGGTTTTATCGCGGCCGTGCTGCTGGGCGGGGCGCTGTTCGAGCGCTACGGCATGGAGGTGTTCCCGTGGCTGGCGAGCACCATGCTGGCGCTGTTCCTGGTGGTGGTGTTCGGCATGCGCGATGCGCCCGACGACGGGCCGCGCGTCAAGCCGCCGCCGGCGCTGCCACTGCTGCGCCGTCCGGATGTGAGCTGGTTCTTCGGCTCGGCGTTCCTGATGATGTTCGCCCATGCCGCGCTGTACGTGTTCTATTCGCTGTACCTGGAGCAGCTTGGCTACAGCAAGTTTGCCATCGGCGTGATGTGGACCATCGGCGTGGTGGCCGAGATCGTTTTCTTCTTTTACCAGGGGCGGTTGTTCGCAAGCGTACCGTTGCGCACCATCCTGGCCGGCACCTTCGTGCTGGCCGCGATCCGCTTCGGCCTGACTGGCTATTTTGCCCAGTTGTCATGGCTGATGGCGCTGGTGCAGGTGCTGCACGCGGCCACCTTTGGCGCGCACCATAGCGCTAGCCTGAAGCGCCTGCAGCGCTGGTTCGCGGGTCCCTTGCAGGGGCGCGGCCAGGCTCTTTACACCGGCCTTTCCTACGGCCTTGGCGGCACCTGCGGCGGGCTGGCGATGGGGTGGACGTGGAAGGCGCTAGGGCCCGCTCATACGTTCGGCCTGGCGGCACTGGCGGCGGCGGGCGGCGCACTGTGCGCGTTCATGACGTTCCGTGCGGAAGCGGCGTCCGACGCCAGGGCGGATGCCGCCACGGCCGGGCGCTGACGCGCGCCGGCATTTGGATCGTTCAGGGATTCACAGCAGGCTTGCCACGTGCTCGGCCAGCGCCAGCGAGGAGGTCAGCCCGGGCGACTCGATGCCGAACAGGTTGACCAGCCCCGGCACGCCATGGGTGGCTGGGCCATCGATGCGGAAATCCGCCGCGGGCTCGCCCGGACCGCTGATCTTGGGGCGGATGCCGGCATAGCCCGGCTGCAGCGCGCCATCGGCCAGTCCCGGCCAGTAATTGCGCACTTCACCGTAAAAGCTGTCGGCATCGGCCGGGTCCACGCCGTACTCGATCTCGTCGATCCAGCGCACATTGGGGCCGAAGCGCGCCTGGCCGCCCAGGTCGATCGTCAGGTGCACGCCCAGGCCGGCAGCCTCCGGCACCGGGTAGATCAGGCGCGAGAAGGGTGCGCGCCCGGCCAGCGTGAAGTAGCAGCCTTTGGCGTAGTACTGCGCCGGAACATGTGCGGCAGGCATGCCTTCGATGCTGCGCGCCAGCGCTGGCGCGGTCAGGCCGGCCGAATTGATCACGGTGCGGGCCAGTAGCGTGGTGCCGGCCGCGTCGTCCTGGCTGCCCACGTCGAGGCGGATGCCATCCGGCATCACGGCGCCGCTGGCCACGGGCGACTGCACCGCCAGCATGGCGCCGGCGTTCTCAGCGTCACCCAGCAAGGCCAGCATCAGGCCATGGCTGTCGACGATGCCGGTGGACGCAGAGAGCAGGGCGGCGCGGCATTGCAGGTTTGGCTCCAGCGCCTGCGCCTCGGCCTGGCTGAGCAACTGCAGGTCATGCACGCCATTGGCCGCGGCCTTGGCCCGGATGCCTTCCAGCGTGGCGACCTGGGCCTCGGTGGTGGCTACGATCAACTTGCCGCAGCGCTGGTGCTGGATGTGGTGCGAGGCGCAGTAGTCGTACAGCATGGCCTTTCCGCGCACGCACATCGCGGCCTTGAGCGAGCCGGCTGGATAGTAGATGCCGGCGTGGATCACTTCGCTGTTGCGTGCGCTGGTGATGGTGCCGAAGGCGTTCTCGGCTTCCAGGATGATGACTTCGCGGCCCTGCATGGCCAGTTGTCTCGCCACGGCCAGGCCCACTACGCCCGCGCCGATTACCACGCAATCTACTTGTTCCATTGTCGTTCTCTGCTGATGCGGCCGGCGCCTTTCAGGCGGTGCGTGCCGCGGGTCCCTGGATTGTGTTGTGCCGTCGATAGATAGGCCCTGCGCTCTGCGCGCCTGGGCTTAACGCAAAGTCAGCCCCATGCGCTTGGCTGCCGCGCCGAGGTGCCTGCGTGCGGCCTGCCGCGCCGCGCTGGCGTTGCCGGCGGCAATGGCCTCCACCAGCGCGGTGTGCTCGCTGTCCGCGCCCTGCGAGCCGCCGCGAAAGCGGGCGGCGTTTTCCCAGGCGGTTTGCCGCGCCGCCAGCATGTGCTGGCCAACAAAATCGGTCAGGCCGGTGAAGCAGGGGTTGTGCGCGGCCTGCGCGATGGCGTGGTGGAACGCTACGTCGGCGGCTGCGGCGCTGGTGAAGTCCTTGGCGTGCTCGCGCATCGCGGCCAGCGCGGCGTGGATGGCTTGCAGGTCCTCCTCGGTGCGGCGCAGCGCGGCCATTTCGGCGCAGGCGCATTCCACCACCATGCGCAACTCGAACAGCTGGGCCGAGGTCGGGCCGCCTTGCAGTTCGGGGGCCATGCGCCATACCTGGCCGCCGGGCATGTCCGATACATAGGCACCCGAGCCTTTGCGCGTGACCAGCAGCCCGTCCGCCTTCAGCTGTGCAATGGCCTCACGGACGATGGGGCGGCTCACGCCAAAGGTCTCGCCGAGTGCGGCTTCGGCCGGGAGCCGGGCACCGGCGGCAAAGCGGCCGGCTGCGATGTCGGCGCGCAGGGCGTCGGCGATCCGTGCGGCAAGCGAGGCGGGGCGGCTCAGGACGGTCATCGATAAATATGTAAGGCTGTCAGACAGATTGTGGTGGGATTCTGCAAGGAAAGCGGGGCGGCGTCAAGGCATGCCTGCCCCCTTGGCTGTCGGATTGTTCTCAAGGTTTTCCAGGAATGCGCCGATAGCAAGCTGGATGAGATGCGCTATTCACTTGGTACATCGCGGCGCCTCGCGGCAGCCGCGCCAGCCGCTCCGTGCACTGAGCGCCTCGCTAGGTGGTGGCCGGGACGACCGTTCCTGCGTTCCCGTGCCCACCGTTGGATCTGCCACGCCCGCTGCCCGGGCGTTCACCGGTGCTAACCATGATTGCGCTTACCCCTAACGATCTCCCCGTCGGCCAGCCCTTGCCTTGGTCCTTGCTGGACGAGGCAGGCAATCTTGTGCTCGGCAGCGGCAGCGTGATTCCCGAGGACCGCGACGTCGCCCTGGTGTTCCGCCATGGCACGGTGTGCCGGCCAGAGGACGAGCTGGGCGAACCGGGCGAGCCGATGGACAGCGGGCGGCAGGCCAGTGCGGGGCCGCTTGGCCTGCAGGTAGGCACGCTGCTCCAGGTCAAGTCGGCGGGGCAGACCGGGCGCGCCGCGGCCAGCCGGCTGATCGGATTTGTCGAGCAGGGCCTGTTCGTGACCTGGCCGCAGCTCGGCGGGAAGGAACTGCAGCTCAAGCCCGGCGAGACGGTGCTGCTGCGCGGCTTTTCCGGTCACGCCATCCTCAGTTTCGAGTCGACGGTGACCGCCATCTGCCGCAGTCCTTTCCGCTACCTGGTCTTGTCGGCGCCGGCCGAGCCGCAGCAGATGCCGGTGCGCAAGGCGACCCGTGTGCCGACGCGGCTGGCGGCTTACCTGGTGGATCCCGGCAGCACGGACGATGAGACAGCGGCACAACACCGGCCTGCCCGTCTGGTGTTGCTGACCGACCTGAGCACTGGCGGCGCGCAGATCCAGATCGCCGGCGCAGTGCCGGCATCCGGTGCGGTGGTGCGCTTGTGCTTCCATCTGCGCACCGCCGCGCTGGACAGCGAGATCATGGTCGACGGGGTGGTGCGCAACGCGTTGCCTGCCGAGGGCGATGTGGAGTTTCCCACGTTCGGCGTTGTGTTCGACGCCCTCGGAGAGCGCGAGCTGACGCTGCTCCAGTGCTTTATCTATGAGCAGTTGCTGGCAAATGCCAGCATGCAGGTCAGCGCCGCGTGAGAGGGGGCGGCGTTTGGAGTCATCCTGCTAACACGGATTCTTGCCCGAATCACGCTTCCCGCTTCTACTGTCCCCTGCAAGAAAATCGGGCACGGCATGCTGGCATTGCGGCGGGCCGGTATCCCGATCCCTGCCACAAGGAGGCATCATGAAGCGCATATCCCGCCTTGGCGCGCCATTGCGCGCGCCCATCCTGGCAGCCCTGCTAGCCATTGCCATGCCAGCCATGGCCAATATCGCGCAGGGCGGCAGCCAGGCGAGCGCTTTGTCGATGGACGAGCGCGCGCTGGGACTGGAGGCTCTTCCGAGCGGAACCAAGCCAGCCAGCGCCAGCGCTGGCGCTGACGGCGCACGCCTGCTGGTCGGGATGTCGCCGCTGGACGTGGCCTCGGCCACAGCCCTCGGCAAGCCGCACGAGGCGGGTGGCATGACGGACGTGGTGCTGGCCCTGATCGACGGGATCGGGCAGGTGCCGCTCGCCGGCCCGGCACTCATCACGCTGATTGCTGGCGTGGCCGATGTGATTGGCTGGTATCAGAGCGTGGCCGACGATAAGCCGCTCTACCATGATTCACTGACGTCGCCCGCGACGTCGAGCCCGCAAGTCTGAGCCCCAAAGAAAACGGCACCGAATCCGGTGCCGTTTTGCTTGCCCTGCGGCGAACTTACATGCCCACGTAGTTCGGGCCGCCGCCGCCTTCCGGCGTCACCCATACGATATTCTGGGTGGGA
Organism: Cupriavidus sp. 05L411; assembly: GCF_056398045.1. NCBI lineage: Bacteria > Pseudomonadati > Pseudomonadota > Betaproteobacteria > Burkholderiales > Burkholderiaceae > Cupriavidus > Cupriavidus sp. 05L411. The sequence goes on from NZ_JBFTOQ010000010.1 coordinate 12,269, forward strand.
TCCTTGATGTCGCAGGTCTTGCAGTGCACGCAGTTCTGCGCATTGATCTGCAGGCGTTCCTTGCCGTCGTCGTTTTGCACGAACTCGTACACGCCGGCTGGGCAGTAGCGGCTTTCGGGGCCGGCAAACTTGTCCCAGTTGACATTGACGGGAACGCTCGCATCCTTGAGCGTCAAGTGGGCCGGCTGGTTTTCCTCATGGTTGGTGTTGCTGATGAACACCGAGCTGAGGCGGTCGAAGGTGAGCTTGCCGTCCGGCTTCGGGTAGACGATCTGCGGGCACTCGGCGGCTGGCTTGAGGTAGACGTGGTCCGGCTTCTCGCGGTGGATGGTCCAGGGCGGGTTGCGGATGCCCAGCTTGGGCAGCAGCCATTGCTCGATGCCGGTCATCAGCGTGGCGGTGGTGCGGCCCTTCTTGAACCACTGCTTGAAGTTCTTCGCCTGCAGCAGTTCCTTGTGCAGCCAGCTGTTCTCGAAGGCGGTCGGGTAGGCCGTCAGTTCGTCGTGCTGGCGGTTGGCCTGCAGCGCATCGTAGGCGGCTTCGGCGGCCATCATGCCGGTCTTGATGGCAGCGTGGCTGCCCTTGATGCGCGAGGCGTTCAGGTAACCGGCGTCGCAGCCGACCAGGGCGCCACCCGGGAATATGGTCTTGGGCAGCGACAGCAGGCCGCCGGCCGTGATGGCGCGCGCGCCGTAGCTGATGCGTTTGCCACCTTCGAAATACGTGCGGATTTCCGGGTGCGTCTTGAAGCGCTGGAACTCCTCGAACGGGGAGAGCCAGGGGTTGGTGTAGTCCAGGCCCACCACAAAGCCCACGGCGACCTTGTTGTCTTCCATGTGGTACAGGAAGGAGCCGCCGTAGGTGGCCGGGTCCAGCGGCCAGCCGGCGGTGTGCACGACCAGGCCTGGCTGGTGCTTGGCGGGATCGATCTCCCACAGCTCTTTCAGGCCGATGCCGTAGCTTTGCGGATCCTTGCCGTCGTCGAGCTTGTACTTGGTGATCAGCTGCTTGCCCAGGTGGCCGCGCGACCCTTCGGCGAAGATGGTGTACTTGGCGTGCAGCTCCATGCCGAGCTGAAAGTTCTCGGTCGGCTCGCCTTCCTTGTTGATGCCCATGTTGCCGGTGGCAACGCCCTTGACCGAGCCGTCGTCGTTGTAGAGCACCTCGGCAGCCGGGAAGCCCGGGAAGATCTCAACGCCCAGGCCTTCGGCCTGTTGCCCCAGCCAGCGCGTGAAGTTGGACAGGCTGACGATGTAGTTGCCGTGGTTGTGGAAGCACTCCGGCAGCAGCGCGGACGGCGTGGCCTTGGAACCGGTTTCGTTGAGGAAGAGGAACTTGTCTTCGGCGACCGGTTGGTTCAGCGGGGCGCCGAGTTCCTTCCAGTTGGGGATCAGCTCATTGAGCGCAATCGGGTCCATGATGGCGCCGGACAGGATGTGGGCGCCCGGCTCGGAGCCTTTTTCCAGCACGCAGACATTGACCTCGGTGCCTTTCTCCTGGGCGAGCTGCTTCAGGCGGATGGCGGTTGCCAGGCCGGCGGGGCCGCCGCCAACGATGACGACGTCGTATTCCATGGCCTCGCGGGGGCCGTACTGCTCCAGGAGCTGTTGCTGATTCATTGTCTCTAACCCTCTATTCTTGGCAACTTGCGCGCAATTGTGGGAAATGCCGTGTTCGGTGGTACCGGGGATGCGATGATCGGGGGGAACTTGGGGCAGGGGCGGGGCGGCGCACTCGCCAAATCGTGGCGGCCATGCGCGTTTTTCCTCTTTCCCTTTGTGGCCCGAGTTCTTAGAATCTCCGGCATTGTCCGGGACTCGCCATGGTCAGGCAAGATTTTTTTTGGAACGACCGTTCTTTTTTTTGATATGCTGCCTTCGGGTTTCAGCAGGCAGATTTCGCGAGGAGCGCCCGTTGGCCGTGGCCATGGCAGGCGGCGCCGGGGGCTCCCGAACATAGAGGCCATTATGGGTTTGTCGATCAATCTGGAAGGCAAGGTCGCGCTGGTGACAGGCGCTTCAAGCGGTCTGGGCACGCGGTTTGCTCATGTCCTGGCGAGTGCCGGCGCCAAGGTCATCCTGGCGTCGCGGCGTACCGAGCGGCTCAAGGAGCTGCGTGCCGCGATCGAGGCCGAGGGCGGCAGCGCGCACGTGGTGCAGCTCGACGTGACCGACCACGACAGCGTGCGCTCCGCGGTGGCGCATGCCGAGACCGAGGCCGGGGCGATCGACATCCTGGTCAATAACTCGGGCGTCTCCACCACCCAGCGCCTGACCGACGTCACCCCCGACGACTTCGATTTCGTCTTCGACACCAATACCCGGGGCGCTTTCTTCGTGGCGCAGGAAGTGGCCAAGCGCATGATTGCGCGCGCCAAGGGCGCCGAGAAGAACGGCAATCCGCTGCCGCAGTCGCGCATCGTCAATATTGCTTCGGTCGCCGGGCTCAAGGTGCTGTCGCAGATCGGTGTGTACTGCATGAGCAAGGCCGCGGTGGTGCACATGACCAAGTCGATGGCGCTGGAGTGGGCGCGCCATGGCATCAACGTCAACGCCATCTGCCCCGGTTATATCGACACCGATATCAATCACCACCATTGGGACACCGACGCCGGCCAGAAGCTGGTCCAGATGCTGCCCCGCAAGCGCGTGGGCAAGCCCGAGGACCTGGACGGCCTGTTGTTGCTGCTGGCGTCCGACCAGTCGGCATTCATCAACGGCGCGATCATTACCGCCGACGACGGCATGGTATAGCCGTCAGAAGGGCGGCGCGCGCTTGCGTGCGCTTGCCGGCAGGTTGGCCCTGGCCCGCGCCAAAAGCGGCGGCGGGGCGTGCGATTCATGGTCCCTGGGCTTATCCGGTCCCCTTGGGCACCCTGCGGAATCGATGGCCTGCCGGATTCCCATGGCCAGAAGACTGCCTGTTGACGCGGCATGGAGCAAAAGTTCCCGCGCGCTCTGCAAGTCTTGGCATAATCCGCCATGTCTTGAGATTAAGTCTTTACATAATTCAAAGAGAAAATCCGTGCGCAGCCAGCGGCGCCGCGCGGACCGGACCGGAGGCCGGGGAGATGCAAGCAGATCGGGAGGGGCGGCGCGATGCCGACCCAAAACACGTCACGGCCATGCCGGACGAGACTGGCGCCAGCCAGCAAGGGGACAGCGGCTTCAAGGTATCGCCGCGAATTGAAGACTGGGTTGGCGTGATCGTCATGGTGCTGCTGGTGTGCATCACCTTCGCCAACGTGGTGGTCCGTTATTTCACCGATGAATCGTTTGCCTGGACCGAGGAATTCTCGGTCTTCCTGATGATCGTGCTGGCCCTGGTGGCAGGCAGCGCGGCAGTGGCGCGCGACCGCAATATCCGCATTGAATTCTTCTTCGATCGCGGCAGCATGGCGCGGCAGCGGCGCCTGGCGGTGCTGTCGGCGGTAGCCGTTGCGGTCATGTTCATCGCGCTGGCGGTGCTGGGCGCTCGCGTGGCGTGGGACGAATACACGTTTGGAGAGACCTCGCCGGGCATTGGCGTGCCGAGCTGGTGGTACTCCGTCTGGCTGCCGGTGCTGTCCGCTGCCATCGCGCTGCGGGCGCTCGGCGTAGCGGTGCGCAACCTGCGCGCGCTCAAGGCCCTGCATGCCGAGCGCATCGATGGCGCGGCAGCTTCGGAGTCCACGCCATGACCCTTATTGCCATTATCCTGTTCGTGGTGTTCCTGGGCTTGATGATGCTGGGCGTGCCGATCGGCGTGTCGCTGGGGCTTGGCGGCCTGGTGGCGATCGGCCTGTCCAACCTGGACACACAGATGTTCGGCCTGCTGGCCGTGCCGCAGAATTTCTACGCCGGCCTGGGCAAGTACCCGCTGCTGGCGATCCCGATGTTCGTGCTGGTCGGCTCGATCTTCGACCGTTCCGGCGTGGCGCAGCGCCTGGTGACCTTCGCCATTGCCATCGTCGGACGCGGTCCGGGCATGCTGCCGCTGGTGGCCATCCTGGTCGCCATGTTCCTGGGCGGCATCTCCGGCTCCGGCCCGGCCAATGCGGCCGCGGTGGGCGGGGTGATGATCGCTGCGATGTCGCGGGCCGGCTATCCCGGCGCGTACAGCGCGGCCGTGGTCGGCGCTGCCGCCGCGACCGACATCCTGATCCCGCCGTCCGTTGCCTTCATCATCTACAGCGTGCTGGTGCCCGGCGCCTCGGTGCCGGCGCTGTTCGCCGCCGGCATGATCCCGGGCATCCTGGCCGGCGTGGCGCTGATCGTGCCGGCCGTCTGGCTGGCGCGCAAGCACAATATGGGTGCCATCGAAGCCGGTCTGCCGCGTCCGCCGTTCTGGAAGAGCCTGCGCGAAGCGGCCTGGGGCCTGGTCGCGCCGTTCCTGATCCTGGGCGGCATGCGCGCGGGCTGGTTCACGCCGACCGAAGCCGCCGTGGTGGCGGTGGTGTACGGCCTGTTCGTCGGCATGGTGATCTACCGCAGCATCGGCATGCGCGACCTGTTCGTGATCTTCCAGGAGGCGGCGGAGACTTCCGCGGTGATCCTGTTGGTGGTAGCGCTAGCCGGCATCTTTGCCTACGCGCTGTCCACGCTGGGCGTGATCGATCCGCTGGCCAGTGCCATTGCGCATTCCGGGCTGGGCGAATACGGCGTGCTGGCGCTGATCGTGGCCTTGCTGATGACGGTGGGGATGTTCCTCGACGGCATCTCGATCTTCCTGATCTTCGTGCCGCTGCTGCTGCCGATCGCCAATGCCTTTCATTGGAACCCGGTTTGGTTCGGCGTGGTACTGACGCTCAAGGTAGCGCTTGGCCAGTTCACGCCGCCGCTGGCGGTGAACCTGATGGTCTCGTGCCGGATCGCGCGCGTGCGCATGGAAGAGACCGTGCCCTGGGTGGTGTGGATGCTGCTGGCGATGTTCGTCGCCATGCTGCTGGTGCTGGCCTTCCCGCCGCTGGCGACCTGGTTGCCTGACTACCTGGGTTATTGAGTTATTTGAGGTGTTGAAATTCTCGTCGCCCATAAGAAACACACAACAGATCCTGAGAGGAGAGRACGCATGAAACGTCGTGCCCTGATGCTGTCGCTGGCAGCCACCATTGCCGCTGCCGCCCTCGCGCCCGCTGGCGCCATGGCGCAGAGCTACAAAGCCGAGTACAAGATGTCGCTGGTGCTCGGCCCGGCCTTCCCGTGGGGCAAGGGCGGCGAGATCTGGGCCGACCTGGTGCGCCAGCGCACCAGCGGCCGCATCAACATCAAGCTGTACCCGGGTACCTCGCTGGTGGCCGGCGACCAGACCCGCGAGTTCTCGGCGATCCGCCAGGGCGTGATCGACATGGCGGTTGGCTCGACCATCAACTGGTCGCCGCAGGTCAAGGAGCTGAACCTGTTCTCGCTGCCGTTCCTGATGCCTGACTACAAGGCACTGGACGCCCTCACGCAAGGCGAAGTCGGCAAGTCTATCTTCGCGACCCTGGACAAGTCCGGCGTGGTGCCGCTGGCCTGGGGCGAGAACGGCTTTCGTGAAGTCTCCAACTCCAAGCGCGAAATCCGCAAGCCGGAAGACCTGAAAGGCATGAAGCTGCGTGTGGTGGGCTCGCCGCTGTATATCGAGACCTTCAATGCGCTCGGCGCCAACCCGACCCAGATGAGCTGGGCCGACGCGCAACCGGCCATGGCCTCGGGCGCAGTGGATGGTCAGGAAAATCCGCAATCGGTGTTCGCCGCCGCCAAGCTCTACACGGTCGGCCAGAAGTACGTGACCACCTGGGGCTACGTGGCTGACCCGCTGATCTTCGTGGTCAACAGGCAGATCTGGGAAAGCTGGACGCCGGCCGACCGCGAGATCGTCAAGCAAGCCGCCATTGACGCCGGCAAGCAGGAAACGGCGCTGGCCCGCAAGGGCCTGGTCGAGGCGGGCGCACCGGCCTGGAAGGATATGGAGGCCCACGGCGTGAAGGTGGCGCAACTGACGCCGGCCGAGCACGATGCCTTCCGCAAGGCCACGGCCAAGGTCTATGACAAGTGGAAGAAGCAGATTGGCGTGGATCTGGTGAGCAAGGCAGAATCCTCGATCGCCAAGCGCTAAGCGGCTGGCAATCGTCAAAGCGTGGGGTGGCGCTAACGCTCCCCCACGCCAGTGGGGCTGTTGCGGGAAAGGCACCGCCGATCCCGTCATGGTGACAAAACGCGGTCCTTGTTGGGAAGCTTGTTACAATCCGCGGTCGGTGGGGTGCGCATTGCGCATCATTGCCGCCGGGTAGTGCTGCATGATGCACTCCGATTTCTTGAACCGTATTTCGTCCCCGTCCCAGCCGGAACGCCATGTTGAATAATTCCTGCCGCGCCCCCTTGCTAGCCAGCCTGATCGGCCTGGCCTTGTCGCTGTCCGCCTCCGGTGTCGTGGCGGCGGCCGAGCCCGTGCCGATGTCGGTGGCCCCGGCGCCGCTGACCGCTTCGGGCAGCATGCCGCAGGCCTCGCCGGCTTCGCTGGGGTTGGTGTCGGAGCTGCAGAAGCGCCTGCGTGACAGGTCGGTGCGCGAGCTGCGCACCAGCTACAACGGCGACTATGGCACCACGCTGATGCTCGCAGACGATCAGGTGGTTTGCTATGTGGCGCTGTTCTACCAGAAGAATCTCTGGCGGGTTTTCCGCTTCGAATCGATCGGGGCGGCGGAACAGGCTTACCGCCAGGTAACGCAGCAGAGCGCGGTCTGGGCTGATGACGATATCCGCCGCCAGGTGCTGGCATCGCAAAAACGCGCGTTTGACAAGGCACTGCAGGAAACCGAGGCGCGTGCCAATGCGCTCAATGAAGACGTGCGCGTGATGCAGGCGCAGCGCCAGCGTATCGCCGAAGAGCAGAAGGCGGCGCGCATCGAGGTGCAGAGCGCGGAAATCGAGAGCCGTGCCTCCCGTATCCGCCTGGAGCAGCTGCAGCAGCAGATCCGCCGCATGGAATCGTCCCTGACGGATTCCGGCCTCGCCATGCCCGGCTCGGCGGGCAGCGACCGCCCGGTGCGCCGCTAAGCCATCGATTTTCTGTATTTGCCTGTCAGGCCGGCGGCGTCCGTCGCCGGCTGGCGCCCGCCGGGAATTCTGAACGCGGAATCGGATTGGCCCGAGGTGAACTTGCCCGGCTGATCAAAGGCCAAGGCTGCCGCCCTCCGGGTGTGCCGATGTGTGAACCGTCGTTTCCGCCGATGGAAGTGACGGGCACCTGGTGTTACGCTCACGCGGATGAAACCCGTATTCACTCTGCACATGCCCATCCGTTGGGGCGACATGGACGCCATGGGCCATGTCAACAACACGGTCTACTTCCGTTACCTGGAACAGGCGCGCATTGCCTGGTTCGAGTCGCTGGGACATGGCGGCAAGGACGCCAGCGGTTGCGGGCCAGTCATCATCAACGCCCACATGAGTTTCCTGAAGCAGCTGCGCTATCCCGGGGATATCGAGTGCCGGATGTTTGCGGGCGACCTGGGGCGCACGAGCTTCGAGACCCGCATGGAGATCCGCCGCATCGACCAGCCGGATGTGGTGTACGCGCAAGGCGGCGCCAAGGTGGTCTGGTGCGACTACGAGGCCGAGAAATCCGTGCCCGTGCCGCCGGCAATCCGGGCGCTGATGGCGTAGGGCGCCGCCCTTAGTGGTTGAGCAGGCGTTGTACCAGGTCGACCGAGGTATGGGCGCTGTACTTCTTCATCAGCCTGGCCCGGTAGATGTCCACCGTGCGGGGGCTGATGGAGAGCAGCTTGCCGATCTGCTTGCTGGTCTTGCCATCAACCAACTGCGCGGCGATATCGCGTTCGCGCGCCGTCAGCTCGGCGGTGACCGGGCGCTTCTGCGAGAGGTCTTCGAAGGTCCAGATACCGGCGCCCAAGGGCTGCTGGCGGTCCAGCGAGCGCCCGGTGACGTGGCACCAGAACAGGTCGCCCCCGGCGCGCTTCATGATGCGCTCGTCGGAGTAGGTGCCTTTGGCATTCATGATCGGCACGATGCGCGCGCCGGTACGCTCGAACTCGTCAGCGGTGGGATAGAGTACCTGGAACGATTCGCCGATCATGGCGGCCCGGGTGGTGCCAAAGATGCGGCAGAGCTCGTCGTTGCAGTCCTCGATCATGCGCTCGCGCGACAGCACGAGGCCGACTGGGGCGAGCTGGAAGGCGGTCTGGTAGTCGATGGCGGGCATTTGCTTATGTAATTGTACGTATTGGCGCGGGATGCGACGCTTGCGTATGCTGTCGGACGGTTGGCAACTGGACGATCTCCGTCCGATTGTACCGTTACAATTTCCCTGCGTGACTCGCCGGCATCACCTGGAGGCGGGCGCAATGACAGGAAATCACCGAGGAAGGAGCAAACATGAACAAGGTCTACGCCAGCGCCGCGGAGGCGCTCGCGGGCGTCGTTCGCGACGGCCAGACGATCGCGGTTGGCGGTTTCGGTCTGTGCGGCATCCCGGAGGCGCTGATTGCCGCGCTGCGCGACAGCGGCGCCAAGCAGCTCACCTGCATCTCGAACAACGCTGGCGTTGACGGTTTCGGCCTGGGCCTGCTGCTCGCCACGCGCCAGATCAAGAAGATGATTTCGTCGTACGTCGGTGAAAACAAGGAGTTCGAGCGCCAGTACCTGGCCGGCGAACTCGAGCTGGAATTCACCCCGCAGGGCACGCTGGCCGAGAAGCTGCGCGCCGGCGGCTCGGGCATCCCGGCCTTCTTCACCAAGACCGGCGTAGGCACCATCGTGGCCGACGGCAAGGAAATCCGCGAGTTCGATGGCCAGCAGTACGTGATGGAACGAGCGCTGACCGCTGACGTGGCCCTGGTCAAGGCGTACAAGGCAGACCGCGCCGGCAACCTGGTGTTCCGCCGCACCGCGCGCAACTTCAACCCGATGTGCGCGATGGCCGGCAAGGTCACCATCGTCGAGGTCGAGCACCTGGTCGATACCGGCACGCTGGATCCGGATGAGGTCCACACCCCGGGCATCTTCGTGCAGCGCATCGTGCTGAACGCCAACCCCGAGAAACGCATCGAGCAGCGCACCGTGCGTGCCGCGGGCTAAGGAGAATCATCATGGCATGGACACGTGACGAAATGGCGGCGCGCGCCGCGAGCGAACTGCAGGACGGCTTCTATGTGAACCTGGGCATCGGCCTGCCGACGCTGGTGGCCAACCACGTGCCGCAAGGCATGGAAGTCTGGCTGCAATCCGAGAACGGCCTGCTGGGCATCGGCCCGTTCCCGACCGAGGCCGAGGTCGACGCTGACATGATCAACGCCGGCAAGCAGACCGTGACGACGCTGCCGGGCTCGTCGATCTTCTCCTCGGCGGATTCCTTCGCGATGATTCGCGGCGGCCATATCAACCTGGCTATCCTCGGCGCCATGCAGGTCAGCGAGAAGGGCGACCTGGCCAACTGGATGRTSCCGGGCAAGATGGTCAAGGGCATGGGCGGCGCGATGGACCTGGTGGCTGGTGTCGGCCGCGTGGTGGTSCTGATGGAACACACCGCTAAAAAGAAGGACGGCAGCGAGGACATCAAGATCCTGGCGTCGTGCGCGCTGCCGCTGACCGGCGTGGGCGTGGTCAATCGCATCATCACGGACCTTGGCGTGATCGACGTGACCGAAGCTGGCCTAAAGCTGGTGGAGACCGCGCCGGGCGTGAGCCGTGAAGAGATCCAGAGCAAGACGGGCGCTCCGCTGCTCTGATACGCGCTGTCGCAATGAAAAAACCCCGCGAGCTTGCGTTCGCGGGGTTTTTTGCTCTCAGCGCCGGGGGCGCCCTTGTCAGATGCGCCGGGTGCTTCAGGTGCCGCGCTTGTTGTAGCTGGCGAAGACCGATGCGCCGCCATCCGCGCGGACCAGCAAGACATCGAACGGGTCCTTGCGCTTACCCTGTTCCATGCCTGGCGAGCCAACCGGCATGGCGGGCACGGCCAGGCCCACGGCCTTGGGCTTGCTGGCTACCAGCCGCTTGATGTCGGCGGCCGGCACATGGCCCTCGATCGCATAGCCTGCGATGCGGCCGGTATGGCAGGAGCCGAAGCGCTCTGGCATGCCGAAGCGGGCGCGATAGACGCCGGTGTCTTCCACGTCGCGCACGGTCACGGCAACGCCATTCGCGCGCAGGTGCTCGACCCAGCCCTCGCAGCAGCCGCATTGCGGGCTCTTGTATACCTCGATGGCGAGCGGGGCGGCAGCGGCGCCGGCACCGGCGCGCAGCCCCAGCGAGGCGGCGGCGCCCAGGGTCAGGGCGCGCAGAACGTAGCGTCGCTGCATGCTCTGTGCCTTTGTATTCATTGCGCTCATTGCGCTCATTGCGCCACCCAGCCGCCATCCATGTTCCAGGCCACGCCGCGCACCTGGCGGGCCGCGTCGCTGGCCAGGAACACGGCCAGCGCGCCGAGTTCGTCGGGCGTGACGAACTGGCCGGAAGGCTGCTTCTCGATCACCAGCTCGTGCTTGGCCTGCTCCACGGGAATGCCGTCCTTCTGCGCGCGCGCTTCCACCTGCTTTTGCACCAGCGGCGTCAGCACCCAGCCCGGGCAGATCGCATTGGCGGTTACGCCGGTCTGGGCGGTTTCCAGCGCGGTGACCTTGGTCAGGCCGACGATGCCGTGCTTGGCGGCTACGTAGGCGGATTTTTGCGCGGAGGCCACCAGCCCGTGGGCGGAGGCGATATTGATGATGCGGCCCCAGTCCTTGCGCTTCATGCCAGGCAGGGCGAGGCGGGTGGTGTGGAAGGCGGAGGTCAGGTTGATGGCGATGATCGCGTCCCAGCGCTCGGGCGGGAAGTCTTCGATATTGGCCACGTACTGGATGCCGGCATTGTTGACGAGAATATCGGCGCCGCCGAATTCCGCGTCGGCGTAGCGCATCATGTCCTCGATCTCGGCGGACTTGCTCATGTCCGCGCCGTGGTAGCCCACGCGAATGCCCGCGCCGGCCTGCGCGGTCTCGCGCTTGGCGGCTTGCGCATCGCCGAAGCCGTTGACGATGATGTTGGCGCCCTGGGCGGCCAGTGCCTGTGCGATGCCGAGCCCGATACCGCTGGTGGAACCCGTGACCAGTGCCGTCTTGCCTTTAAGCATGTTTGCCCTTTCGTCGGAGTGCTTTGCACGTTGGAGTTGGACTGCGCGAGGGACCCGTCGCGCGCCAGCGGCAAAGGCATGGCGGCGAGAACCCCGATGCTGTGGCATTGTAACTGCTGCAGCGTACAATCCAGCTTTGCCCAACCCGGGCGCCACCATGCCGGCGGCGCCGTTCTTGCTACCGTATTGCCAGGGAGTTCAGATGTCGTCAGTCAGTCCGCGCCTCGGCTTCGTCCAGTGCATCAGCCCGGCGGGTCTTCACCGCATGGCCTATCACGAATGGGGCGATCCCACCAATTCCCGGGTGCTGATGTGCGTGCATGGCCTGACGCGCACCGGCCGTGACTTTGACACGGTGGCCGCCGCCTTGTGCGGCGAGTACCGCGTGGTGTGCCCCGACGTGGTCGGGCGCGGCCGCTCGGACTGGCTCGCGGACCCGCGCCGCTACGTGTTGCCGCAGTACGTGTCCGATATGGTCACCCTGATCGCCCGGCTCAATGTCGAGCAGGTCGACTGGTTTGGCACCTCGATGGGCGGCCTGATCGGCATGGGACTGGCGGGCCTGCCCAAGTCGCCGGTGCGCAAGCTGCTGCTCAACGACGTGGGCCCGCGCATCGCCGCCTCGGCGGTGGAGCGGATCGGTGCCTACCTGGGCCTGCCGGTGCGCTTCAAGACGTTCGAGGAAGGCCTCGCCTACCTGCAGACCATCAGCGCGTCTTTTGGCCGTCACACGCCCGAGCAATGGCGCGAGCTCAATGGCGCCATCCTCAAGCCGGTGCAGGGCGCCGAAGGCCTGGAGTGGGGCTTGCATTACGATCCGGCGATGGCGCTGCCGTTCCGCGAGACCACGCCCGAACAGGTGAGCGCGGGCGAAGTGGCGCTGTGGCAGATGTTCGAGGCCATCCAGGCGCCCACGCTGGTGGTGCGCGGCGCGCAGTCCGACCTGCTGACGCGCGAGACGGTGGCGGAGATGGTGGCGCGCGGGCGCAACGTGACTTCTGTGGAAGTGCTGGATGTGGGGCATGCCCCGACGTTCATCGATCCCGCGCAGGTGGCCATCGCCAAGCAGTTTTTCCTGGGCGCAGCCTGAGGCGAGAAGCGCTGCCCGGACCGATGATTTTGATGTTTTACCCGACGACTAAAGTATTGCCATGAGTACCAATGAACTGAAGCGCGCCCACGTGGGCAAGCGCCTGTCCGAATACGCGATCTACAACGGCGTGGTCTACCTTGCCGGCCAGGTGCCGGAAGTCGATCCCGGCGCGGACCTGCGTGGCCAGACCGGCGAGGTGCTGGGCCATATCGAGCGCCTCTTGAACGAAGCAGGCAGCGACAAGAGCCGGATTCTCTCGTGCCAGATCTTCCTCACCGACGTCGACCAGATCGGCATCATGAACGAAGTCTGGGACGCGTGGGTGGTGCAGGGCCATACGCCCCCGCGCGCCACCGTGGAGGCTCGCCTGGCCAATCCGCAGTACCTGATCGAAGTGGTGGTCACCGCCGCGCTCAAGTGAGGCTGGGGCAGCGAGATGGTGACGTCGACTGACCTGACCGGGCAGATTGCCGGCACGCCCGATGCCGGGCTGGTGGAGCGCGCCCTGGCGTTCGTGCGCGAGCGCGGCAGCACCGCATTGCTGCCCACCGGCGAAACCGTGCTCTCGCATGCCGAGGGCATGCTGCGCATTCTCGACGGCCTGCGCGTCGACGATGCCGCGCGCGCGGCGGCCTGCCTGTTTGCGCTGGCCGCGTTCGTACCTGGCAGCGAGGCGGAAATCGAGCCGCTCTTCGGCGAAGAAGTAGCGGGGCTGGTCAAGGGTGTGCGGCAGTTGTTGCGTATCGGCGCGATCGCGGTGGGCCACAGCGGCGCGCCCGAAACCACCAAGGATGAAATCGCCGCGCGCCAGGAGCAGGTGGAGGCGCTGCGCAAGATGCTGCTGGCCTTCGCGCAGGACATCCGCGTGGTGCTGGTACGCCTCGCCTCGCGGCTGCAGACGCTGCGTTGGCTGGCGCAGGTCAAGGCGCAGCCGCTGCCGGGGGTCGCGCGCGAAACGCTGGACATCTACGCGCCGCTGGCCAACCGGCTCGGGATCTGGCAGATGAAGTGGGAGCTGGAGGACCTGGCGTTCCGCTTCGAGCAGCCCGATACCTACAAGCGCATCGCGCGATTGCTCGACGAAAAACGCATCGAGCGCGAAGGCTATATCGCCAGCGCCATTGCGCGGCTGCAGTCCGAACTGGCGTCGGCCGAGATTCGCGCCGAGGTGAGCGGGCGGCCCAAGCATATCTACAGCATCTGGAAGAAGATGCGCGGCAAGGAACTCGACTTTGCCGATCTCTACGATGTGCGCGCCTTCCGCGTGATCGTTGACGACATCAAGGATTGCTACACCGTGCTGGGCATCGTGCACCATATCTGGCAGCCGATCCCGCGTGAGTTCGACGACTACATTTCCCGGCCCAAGTCGAACGGCTACAAGTCGCTGCACACGGTGGTGATCGGCGACGACGGGCGCGCCTTCGAGGTGCAGATCCGCACCCAGGAGATGCATCACTTCGCCGAGTACGGCGTGGCCGCGCACTGGCGCTACAAGGAAGCGGGCAGCAAGGGCTATAGCGGCCAGTTCTCCGCCAGCGAGCGCTACGACGAGAAGATCGCGTGGCTGCGCCAGTTGCTGGCGTGGAAGGACGACGCCGATCATTCGGTTGCGCACGACGAGTCGCCGTGGGAGCAGCTCAAGCACGCGGCCATCGACGACCACATCTATGTGCTGACGCCGCAGGCGCGCGTGGTGGCGTTGCCGCAGGGCGCTACGCCGGTGGATTTCGCGTACTACCTGCATACGGACCTGGGCCATCGCTGCCGCGGCGCGCGCGTGGATGGCACCATGGTGCCGCTGAACACGCCGCTCAAGAACGGGCAGACGGTGGATATCATCGCCGTCAAGCAGGGTGGCCCGTCACGCGACTGGCTCAACGCAGAGCTGGGCTACCTGGCCAGCCCGCGCGCGCGCGCCAAGGTGCGCGCCTGGTTCAACGCGCTGGATTCGCAGGAGACCATGTCGCAAGGCCGCGCGCTGATCGACAAGACCTTGCAGCGCGAGGGCAAGACCGCTGTCAACCTGGATGACCTTGCCACGCGGCTGGGCTTCAAGACGCCGGACGACCTGTTCGCCGCGGTTGCCAAGGATGAGTTCAGCCTGCGCCATGTGGAGCAGGCGCTGCGGCACCCCGAGGGCGAAGCCGCGGTGGTGCAGAGCGAGGAAGAGGCCGTCACCAAGAAGAGCCGCGCCACCAGCGTGGCGCGCGGCGCCAAGAGCGGTGTGCTGGTGGTGGGCGTGGATTCGCTGCTCACGCAGATGTCCAAATGCTGCAAGCCGGCGCCGCCGGACGAGATCGTGGGCTTCGTCACGCGCGGGCGCGGCGTCTCGATCCATCGCCGCACCTGCCACACCTTCGGGCAGCTCTCGGCGCGTGCGCCGGAGCGCGTGATCCATACCGAGTGGGGCAAGCGCAGCGATGCCGTCTATCCGGTGGACATCCACGTGGAGGCGATCGACCGGCAAGGGCTGCTGCGTGACATCTCCGAAGTGCTGTCGCGCGAGAAGATCAACGTCACTGGCGTGAAGACGTTGTCGAGCAAGGGCGTCGCGCGGATGCAGTTCACCGCCGAGGTTTCCGAGGCCACGCAGTTGCAGCGCGCACTTGGTTTAATCGAAGATGTGGTGGGGGTCTTGCAAGCGAAAAGAAAGTGATGCTATACTTTCGTTCTCCGTAGGCTCGTAGCTCAGCTGGTTAGAGCACCACCTTGACATGGTGGGGGTCGTTGGTTCGAGTCCAATCGAGCCTACCAACGAACAAGCAGTAAGACGTAGGCGCAGTGCAGCAGGCGCATACAGCGGTTAGTTTCAAGCAGTACCATAGGCTCGTAGCTCAGCTGGTTAGAGCACCACCTTGACATGGTGGGGGTCGTTGGTTCGAGTCCAATCGAGCCTACCAACGCATAGCAGTAAGAAGTACCGAAGCAGTCCGGTTGATCCCGATAACCTGGAACGGAAAAGGCGCCATGTTCAAGACACAGCGAACTACTACCGCTAATTAGCGACAGTAGTCGAGGTGCGCCTTCGGACCCGGTGGATTGGGGTTAAATCGAAAAACAACGCAGCCTTGGCTGCGTTTTTTTTCGTCTGTCGCTTATTGGCTCCCTGCTATCCTGCTCGGTCGCCCGTGGGTGGATCCGAGCGAAGTCCCCGCTGCCTGGCTCATGCTGGTTTCACGAAAGGCATGAGCCGGGCGCTACAAGATGCTTTTTATTCGCTTGCCGGCGGTTTGGGCCCCGGCGGGTGGATTTCTGATGAGGTGCAAGATGATCGCAATCACGCTGCCGGATGGTTCCCGACGCGAATTCCCCGGCCCGGTAACGGTGGCCGAAGTGGCGCAGAGCATTGGCTCGGGCCTGGCCAAGGCTGCCCTGGCGGGCAAGGTGGACGGGCAGATGGTCGACACCAGCTTCCTCATCGAGCGCGATGCGGCTCTCGCCATCGTCACGGACAAGGATGCCGATGGCGTTGATGTGATCCGTCACTCGACGGCGCACTTGCTGGCCTACGCTGTCAAGGCACTGTATCCCGAGGCGCAGGTGACGATCGGCCCGGTGATCGAAAACGGCTTCTACTACGACTTCGCCTACAAGCGCCCGTTCACGCCCGAGGACCTGGTCGCCATCGAGAAGAAGATGGCCGAGCTCGCCAAGAAGGACGAGAAGGTAACGCGCGAAGTCTGGAGCCGCGACGAAGCCGTGAAGCTGTTCGAGTCGATGGGCGAGAAGTACAAGGCCGAGATCATCGCCTCGATCCCGCAGGACCAGGAGATCGGCCTGTATCGCGAAGGCGAGTTCGTCGACCTCTGCCGCGGCCCGCACGTGCCGTCCACGGGCAAGCTCAAGGTCTTCAAGCTGATGAAGGTGGCGGGTGCCTACTGGCGCGGCGACGCCAAGAACGAGATGCTTCAGCGTATCTATGGCACGGCCTGGGCCAAGAAGGAAGACCAGGAAGCCTACCTGCACATGCTGGAAGAGGCCGAGAAGCGCGACCACCGCAAGCTGGGCAAGCTGCTCGACCTGTTCCACCTGCAGGAAGAGGCGCCGGGCATGGTGTTCTGGCACCCGAAGGGCTGGCAGGTGTGGCAAGCGGTGGAGCAGTACATGCGTGGCCGCCTGACGCAGGCCGGCTATGAAGAAGTGCGCACGCCGCAAGTGATGGATCGTTCGCTGTGGGAGAAGTCAGGTCACTGGCAGAACTACAAGGAGAACATGTTCGTCACGGAGTCGGAGAAGCGCGACTACGCGATCAAGCCGATGAACTGCCCCGGCCATGTGCAGATTTTCAATCACGGCCTGCGCTCCTACCGCGACCTGCCGCTGCGCCTGGCTGAGTTCGGCGCCTGCCATCGCAACGAGCCCTCCGGCGCGCTGCACGGGCTGATGCGCGTACGTGGCTTTGTGCAGGATGATGCGCACATTTTCTGCACGGAAGAGCAGATCGTCGCGGAGGCCAAGGCTTTCAACGAGCTGGCGTTCTCCGTGTACGACGATTTCGGCTTCAAGGACATCGCGGTCAAGTTGTCGCTGCGCCCGGATCAGCGCGCCGGTTCGGACGAGGTCTGGGATCACGCCGAGGAAGGCCTGCGCCTGGCGCTGCGCGCCTGCGGCGTGGAGTGGGAGGAGCTGCCGGGCGAGGGCGCCTTCTACGGCCCGAAGGTGGAATACCATATCAAGGACGCCATCGGCCGGTCTTGGCAATGTGGCACGCTGCAGCTGGACCTGGTGCTGCCGGAGCGCCTGGATGCCGAGTACGTCTCCGAAGACAACTCGCGCAAGCGCCCGGTCATGCTGCATCGGGCCATCCTGGGCTCTTTCGAGCGCTTCCTGGGCATCTTGCTGGAAAACCACGCCGGCGCGCTGCCCGCCTGGCTGGCGCCGGAGCAGGTCCTGGTGCTGAATATTGCCGACTCGCAGGCGGAATATGCCGAAAACGTCGTGCAACTGCTGCAAAAACAAGGATTTAGGGCTAAGGCGGATTTGCGTAACGAGAAAATTACGTATAAAATCCGCGAGCATTCCCTTCAGAAGATTCCCTACCTCCTGGTAGTGGGCGACAAAGAACGGGATGCCAGTCAAGTGGCCGTGCGTGCCCGTGGCAACGTGGATCTGGGCGTGATGTCCGTTTCCGCGTTTGTGGAGCGTCTGCAACAGGACGTTGCCAGCAAAGCCTGATGGGATGAGCACGGCTTGTTTTTTGTCTTCTTGAGGTAACGCAACATCGCTACAGACAAAGGTCATCGCATCAATCGCGAAATCAGCGCACCCGAATTGCGCTTGGTCGGGGTTGATAACGAGCAGCTCGGCATCGTCAAGTTCATGGACGCGCTCCGCCTGGCTGAGGATAAGGACTTGGACTTGGTGGAAATCGCTCCTACAGCGGTGCCGCCGGTTGCCCGTATCATGGATTACGGCAAGTTCAAGTACGAGGAAGCCAAGCGCGCGCACGACGCCAAGCTGAAGCAGAAGATCATCCAGGTCAAGGAAGTCAAGTTCCGGCCGGGTACGGATGATGGCGACTACAACGTCAAGCTGCGCAACCTGAAGCGCTTCCTCGAAGACGGCGACAAGACCAAGATCACGCTGCGTTTCCGCGGCCGTGAGATGGCGCACCAGGAAATCGGCGCGCGTGTGCTCGAACGCCTGAAGGCGGACCTGGAAGAAGTTGGCCAGGTCGAGCAGATGCCGAAGATGGAAGGCCGCCAGATGGTGATGGTGCTGTCTCCCAAGAAGAAGAAGTAAGATTTTGCGCGTCGCTGCGGCCCGGAGGGGAATCCCTCCGGGCGCGGCGTCGTGCGAAAGCAGCGCAGAGGCCGCACGCGGCTTTAGCGCAACAATAAGTGGATGCGGGTTTTGCAAGTGTCGGCGCTAGCTGGCCACCTGCATGCATGTCATAGAAGCTGGAGTATTTCATGCCGAAGATGAAGACCAAGAAAAGCGCCTCCAAGCGCTTTACTGCGCGTCCGAATGGTTCGTTCAAGCGTGGCCAGGCCTTCAAGCGTCACATCTTGACCAAGAAGACCACCAAGAATAAGCGCCAGTTGCGCGGCACCCAGGACGTCCATGAGACGAACCTGAAGGCCGTTCGCGCAATGATGCCTTACGCATAACCCTAACGAAAACGAAAGGAGCATTACATGCCTCGAGTAAAACGTGGGGTCACTGCACGGGCCCGCCATAAGAAAGTCATCGTCGCCGCCAAGGGTTTCCGCGGTCGTCGCAATAACGTCTACCGTATCGCCAAGCAGGCGGTCATGCGTGCTGGTCAGTACGCATACCGCGATCGCCGCAACAAGAAGCGCGTGTTCCGCGCTCTCTGGATTGCGCGTATCAATGCTGCTTCGCGTGAGCATGGCATGACCTACAGCGTGTTCATGAACGGCCTGAAGCGGGCTTCGATTGAGCTGGACCGCAAGGTGCTGTCGGACATGGCTATTCATGACAAGCCTGCCTTTGCCGCCATCGTCAACCAGGTGAAAGCCACCGTTGCCTGATGCCGGCTCCGGGGTGCCACGCTAGTGTCTAGTGTGGCACCCCGGGCAAGCACCGACCGCAAGGTCGACAGCATTTCCGCCGAATTTGCCTGAACAGCGCTTGTCGCCGTGATGGCGGTTCGGCCGGACCTGCAGAAACGGGGCTCCTCACCGAGCCCCGTTTTCATTTCGGATACCGTTTCGCGCCGTTCCCGGTTCGATGCAAGACGACATCCGAAACGAAGCCCGCGCCGCCCCCGGTGCCGCGCGGACTCTGCACCTACATCGCACTTAGTGCCAACCCACGCCCGGGCCCAGCGTGACCCGGACGCCAAATTTATCGCCGACCGCCGCCATGTCTCTGGATCCGGATCAAATCGTCGCCGACGCCCAGGCCGCCTTCGCTGCAGCCAACGACAACGCCACGCTGGAAAACGAAAAAGCCCGCTTTCTCGGCAAGACCGGTGCGCTCACCGAGCTGCTCAAGAGCCTCGGCAAGCTGGACCCGGAAACGCGCAAGAGCGAAGGCGCGCGCATCAACCAGGCCAAGCAGCAGGTCGAGGCTGCGCTGCAGGCACGCCGCCAGGCGCTGGCCGATGCGCTGATGAACGTGCGGCTGGCCGCCGAAGCCATCGACGTCACGCTGCCGGGCCGCGCGGTTGCCCGTGGCAGCCTGCACCCGGTGATGCGCACCTGGGAGCGGGTCGAGCAGATTTTCGGCTCGGTGGGCTTCGATGTGGCCGATGGCCCCGAAATCGAAACGGACTGGATGAACTTCACCGCGTTGAACAACCCGGACAATCATCCGGCCCGTTCGATGCAGGACACCTTCTATGTGGACGGCCGTGATAGCGACGGCAAGCTGCTGCTGCTGCGTACCCACACCAGCCCGATGCAGGTGCGCTACGCGCGCATGCACGTGGAGAAGTACAAGGGCCGCGAGATGCCGCCGATCAAGGTGATCTGCCCCGGCCGTACTTACCGCGTCGACAGCGACGCCACGCACTCGCCGATGTTTAACCAGGTCGAAGGCCTGTGGATTGGCGATGACGTGAGCTTTGCGGACCTCAAGGGCGTGTACACGGACTTCCTGCGCAAGTTCTTCGAGCGTGATGACATCCAGGTGCGTTTCCGCCCCTCGTACTTCCCGTTCACCGAGCCGTCGGCGGAAATCGACATGGCCTTCGGCAACGGCAAGTGGCTGGAGATTTCCGGCTCGGGCCAGGTGCACCCCAATGTGCTGCGCAATATGGGCCTGGACCCCGAGCGCTATATCGGCTTTGCCTTCGGTTCCGGCCTTGAACGCCTGACCATGCTCCGCTACGGCATCAACGATCTGCGCCTGTTCTTCGAAGGCGACGCGCGTTTCCTGCGCCAGTTCGCCTGAGGCGCGTATCCGCGCCAGAGCACATCGTCACCGACACCCCAGAACAGAATACTTACCGGATCAGAAGCGCCATGCAATTCTCGGAATCCTGGCTTCGCAGTTTCGTCAATCCCGACAAGATTTCCACCGATGCGCTCTCGCACAGCCTGACCATGGCCGGGCTGGAAGTGGAAGAGGTCGGCCCGGTCGCGCCGCCTTTCAACAAGGTGGTGGTGGCGCGCGTGCTTTCCACCGAGCGCCATCCCAACGCGGACCGTCTCAACGTTTGCCAGGTCGATGCCGGCACCGGCGAGACCCTGCAGATCGTTTGCGGCGCGCCCAATGTGGCGCCCGGCGTCCTGGTGCCTTGCGCGCTGGTCGGCGCGGTGCTGCCGCCGTCCGAGGCGGGCGGCAAGCCGTTCGAGATCAAGGTGGGCAAGCTGCGCGGTGTGGACAGCTTCGGCATGCTCTGCTCGGCGCGCGAGCTCAAGCTGTCGGAGGACCACGGGGGCCTGATGCTCCTGCCCGAAGATGCCAAGATCGGCATGGACATTCGCGAGTACCTGGACCTGGATGACCAGGTCTTCGTCATCAAGCTCACTCCCAACAAGGCCGACTGCCTGTCGATCCACGGCGTGGCGCGCGAAGTCGCCGCGCTGACCGGTGCCGCGCTGCGCCTGCCGGAGATGAAGCCGGTTGCCGTGACGCTGGCCGACAAGCTGCCGGTGAAGATTTCCGCCCCTGACCTGTGCGGCCGTTTCTCGGGCCGTGTGATTCGCGGCGTGAACGCGCACGCGGCCACGCCGGCATGGATGGTGCAGCGCCTGGAGCGGGCAGGGCAGCGCAGCATCTCCGCGCTGGTCGACATCTCCAACTACGTGATGCTCGAGCTCGGCCGCCCCTCGCACGTCTTCGACCTGGACAAGATCCACGGCGGGCTGGATGTGCGCTGGGGCCGCAAGGGCGAGCAGCTCAAGCTGCTCAACGGCAATACCGTGGAGCTCGACGAGCAGGTCGGCGTGATTGCCGACGACAAGGAGATCGAGAGCCTGGCCGGCATCATGGGCGGCGACAGCACCGCTGTGACGCTCGACACCACCAACATCTACCTCGAAGCCGCCTTCTGGTGGCCGGAAGCCATCCAGGGCCGCTCGCGCCGCTTCAACTTCTCGACCGATGCCGGACATCGCTTCGAACGTGGCGTGGACTACGCCACCACGGTTGAGCATATCGAGCGCATCAGCGCGCTGATCCTCGAGATCTGCGGTGGCCAGGCCGGCCCGGTCGACGATCAGATTGTCAACCTGCCGCAACGCATGCCGGTGCGACTGCGCGTGGCGCGTGCCGAGCGCGTGCTTGGCATCGAGCTGTCGTCTGCGGTCGTCGCCGATGTGTTCCAGCGCCTGCAGTTGCCGTTCACCCGCGAGCAAGGCGCGGACGGCGAAGTGTTCGTGGTCACGCCGCCGAGCTATCGCTTCGATATCGAGATCGAAGAAGACCTGATCGAGGAAGTGGCCCGCATCTACGGCTTCGAGCGTATCCCGGCACGCCCGCCGATCGCCGAAAGCGAGATGCGCCCGACCGACGAAGCCCGCCGCTCAACCCATGCGGTGCGCCACGCGATTGCCGCGCGCGACTACCAGGAGGTGATCAACTTCGCCTTCGTCGAAGAGAAGTGGGAGCGCGACTTCGCCAGCAACGACAACCCGATCCGCCTGCTGAACCCGATCGCCAGCCAACTGGCGGTAATGCGTTCCACGCTGATCGGTGGCCTGCTCGACAAGGTGCGCTACAACCTCAACCGCAAGGCATCGCGTGTGCGGATGTTTGAAGTGGGCCGCGTGTTCCATCGCGACGCCTCGGTTGCCGATGGCGGCCTGACGGTGGCCGGCTATCGCCAGCCGATGGTTGCAGGCGGCATTGCCTACGGCCCGGCCTTCGAGGAGCAGTGGGGCATCGCCGCCCGCCCGGTGGACTTCTTCGACGTCAAGGGCGATGTCGAGGCGTTGTTGTTCCCGCGCGTTGCGCGCTTCGAGCCGGTATCGCATCCCGCGCTGCATCCAGGCCGCGCCGCGCAAGTGGTGATCGACGGCAAGGTTGCCGGCGTGATCGGCGAACTGCATCCGCGCTGGCTGCAGGAGTACGAACTGACGCAAGCGCCGGTCGTGTTCGAACTGGACCTGCAGGCGCTGCGTGAAGTGGGCCTGCCCGGCTACACCGAAATCTCCAAGTTCCCGGCCGCCGTACGCGACCTGGCGCTGGTGGTAAAGCAGTCGGTGCGCGTGCAGGACCTGCTCGACGCCATGCGCGAAGCCCTGGAAAAACAGGGTTCCCCCCGCTATTGCCAGAGCCTGGTGCTGTTCGACGAGTTCCGTCCGAAGGCGGCTTCGGCGGCCATTGGCGCGGACGAGAAAAGCCTTGCGTTCCGCTTGACCTTGCAAGATACTGGGGCGACCCTCCAGGACGAAACCGTCGACAGCGCGGTGCGTTGCATGGTCGAAGCCGCCGGCGCTGCATTCCAGGCGCGGATGCGCGGCTGATCCACCAGCTGACATGACAATGGAGCGCCCGGACTTCCGCATCCGGGCGGATCGCCACACTGAATGACAATGAACGATCGACACGCGTATCTCATGGCCTCTGCAATGGGTGAAGCAGGCGACCGCCAGGCAGCCTCGCTCGACGACGATACTTCCGACGCTCGCGTTGCCGAAGTGCCGACCCTTACCAAGGCCGAGCTCGCTGAAATGCTGTTCGACCAGGTCGGCCTCAACAAGCGCGAGTCCAAGGACATGGTCGAAGCATTCTTCGACGTGATTCGCGAAGCGCTGGAACAGGGCGACAGCGTCAAGCTCTCCGGCTTCGGCAATTTCCAGCTGCGCGACAAGCCGCAACGTCCCGGCCGCAATCCCAAGACGGGCGAGATCATTCCTATCACGGCGCGACGCGTGGTGACGTTCCATGCCAGCCAGAAGCTCAAGGGCCTGGTGGAAGAGCGTGCTGGCCTGGTGCCGGTGCCCGGCTGATCGTTTGCCAGCAGCACGACGACTCGTTATCCTGCTGAATCCCTGTATCACGCTTGTTTGCGCGCTAGCCCGCGCGGGCACCACAACCTCTCCCGGCACGGCCTGAAGCCCGCCCATTCACCGTATGTCGGAACGATCCAGCGAACGCATCTTGTTGCCGCCGATTCCCGCCAAACGCTACTTCACCATTGGGGAAGTCAGCGAGCTTTGCGCCGTCAAGCCGCATGTGCTGCGCTACTGGGAGCAGGAGTTCACGCAACTCAAGCCCGTCAAGCGACGCGGCAACCGGCGTTACTACCAGCATCATGAGGTCCTGCTGATCCGGCGCATCCGCGACCTGCTGTACGAGCAGGGCTTCACGATCAACGGTGCCCGCAATCGCCTTGACGAAGGGCGGCAGCACAGCCAAGCCGCCGCCGAAGACGTGCAAGCGCTGGCTGCGGAAGCCGCCGGTGAAGCGCCGGTTTTTTCGCTCGACCTCAACAACCTGCGCAACGAACTGGTGGAAGTGCAGCACCTGCTCGCGCAGCTTCAACAGATCGCGAAGCACGAATAAAAAGTGCACTAATGACTAGCCATTTTTAAAAAGCTTCTGATATAATCTTTTTCTCTCGGGGCGTAGCGCAGCCTGGTAGCGTACCTGCATGGGGTGCAGGTGGTCGGAGGTTCAAATCCTCTCGCCCCGACCAGTATTAAGAACCCGCTAGATCAACGTCTAGCGGGTTTTTTCTTTTCTGCGCAGGGTAGCGATTTAAATCGTCTTATTGGATGACATCCAATATCAAGCAACGGGAAGGTGCAAACGGACCGTTGAAACCGGGACGTCACGCTGCTTAATGTACCCCTCGGTTGTTGCCCGATCCGCGTGGGCGCCAGCGACCTGCAGGGCGTCGATGTCGTAGCCCGCCTTCTTTGCATCCGTGAGCGCCTTTGCCCGGATGTCCTTCACCGTGTAGTCCACCTCGCCGATCCTGGCACGCAAGATCGCATCGCGCCACGCATCCCGGCACGCCGCCGCGGTCTTCGGCTTTCCCTTCCTGTCGACCAGCACAAAGTCGTCCGCGAGCGCCTGAACCTTCACAGCCCGGCGTAGCGCTTTGGCGCGCCGCAGCACTTCCGCAATCTCAGGGGTGATCGGCCAGTCGACTGCCTCGCCCGTGCTGTCTTCGGTCTTGGTCGGTACGAAGTGAATCACCTTGCCTTCCCGGTCGACCTGGCTCCAGCGCAACAGCCGGATCTCAGTGGATCGCTGGCACGTCAGATAGCACAGGTCGACGAACACCTGCATCTCCGGGCCTGTGGGCACCTTAGCTGCGATCGTCTGCTCTTTCCCCTTGATCTTCTTCGTGTAGGTGTAGGTGGAGAGAGCAGCGCGAATGGCCAGGAAGTGGCCGTGCGGGATGTAAGTCGTCCGCAGCTTCGGCTTCTTCAGGGTGATCTCGCGGCATGGATTCAGCGGCACATGCCGCCGGCGCACGGCCCAGCTGAAGAACTTGGACAGCCAGCCCTTCATGGCAGTCTGGGTCGGCAGCTTGTCAGGCCAGTTATGCAGGAGGAAATCCTCCACGGCGCCCGGGTCGACCTGCTCGATGGAGTACTGCTTGAATGCCTTCCGGATTTCCTCCCCGCGCCGGCGCCACTCCACCCGGAACGAGTCGGCATATTCCTTCTCGGTCTGGTCCATGTAGACGGCCACGAGCCGGGACATGCTCCCTTCGTCGCCGTCCACCTCGGTCTTCCGTTTTTCCTCGGCCAGCCGTTCGTACATCCGAGTTTGGCCGTCGTCGACGCGGCAAAGCTTGATCCACTTTTGGTCGGTGTTTCTGACCCAGTGGTAACTGCCATAGCGGACGTAGACCCGGCTCGGGAGGCCATCAGCCCTGGTTCTGCGTCGTGCGTTCATGCCGCCTTCCTCAAGGGGACCAGGGCGGGCCGGTGGGCGATGCTCGCGCCAGCGCCCGGCAGCACGCCGGCGCGCTTGGCCTGCAGCGCCTCGAATGCCGCCCAAGTCAGGATGATCCTGCCGTCGGCGCGCTGCACGGGCGTCAGGCCAAAGTGCAGCTTGAACCATGCGGCCTGGGCGCTGTGGCGCTTCTTCCCGGTGACGTCCTGCATGTCCTGCTCGCTCATCAATCGTGTGTCCATTTGCCTCTCCCAGGCCCGCCGGGTTGTTTCAATCATGCTTTCGGCTGCTTGCTGCATCGCTACGTTATGAGTCACATGGGTAAATGCAAAATATAAGTGTGGTTGGTAGGAGTTAGAACAGGCCTTCCTGGCGAGGATCTACAGCGCGCTCCGCAGGGCCACGCTGGGCCTTTTCTGCGTCGTAGGGCGTGCCCGGGCGGTGCACAGAGCCGCCGGCGTGGACGTGCGCGAAAAGCCGGCGGATCGCGTCGACCGGGTTGGGGCAGGCTTGCCCCTCGCCCGGAATGAAGAGGCCGGTGTTGTGCGGGATCAGGTTGGAGTAGAAGCAGCCAAGCTCGCGTGCCAGCTCCGTCATGGCGGCCTCGACGGCCTGGGCGGCTTCGAGGGATGCGCCAGCGGCGCGCGCGATCGCGGCCGGCTGTCCGCCTGGCAGGATCTCGCGTACCAGGACGCGCTCAATGTCGGCGGGGCTATGACGCCATGCACCTGGCGCCATGTCCATGACGGCGCGGGTTGGGCTGGTGATGGCGGCCGTCCATTCGCGCGGGATGCGGGTGGCCATCTCAGCCATGGCTAGCCCCCTCCGAGACATCCTCGACCTCGATGCCTTCAGCGCCTTGCTCAAGCGCGTGCAGAAATGCTCTATCGAACATCTTGGTGATGCGGGTCTGGCCGATCTCATCCTCTGCGAGCAGGGTGTGGATCACCTCATCAGCCCAGACGGCCTGGTCGGTGACCTTGACTGGGTGCTCGCACAGCATCGGATCGATGCCAAGCAACTCCGGCAGGATGATTTCTGCAGCAGTGGCGATCGCGCTCACAGGGATGCGGACGACCAGGTCCTCGCCTTCGATCTTGCACATGGTGTCGCCGGTCATTGCGGCTCCTTCGCGCCGAAAATGGAGGCCGTGAAGTCGTGCAGCGCGTCCTCGTGGATGATGCGCAGGCTGATGCTCTGGTCGTCAACCCATCCACCCCTATCGTGGTCGTAGTGGTGAACGAACAGCCCGCGCTCGTGGAAGGGCTGATCCGGCTCACCTTCCATTTCAGGGATGGTGTAGCTGTCATACGGACCGCCATAGGTTGGCACCATGCCCAGCTCGGGGTGGTCGATCACCATGAAAAAATCGCGGCGGGTGATAGGACATTTCGCAGGGTATTCGGCCAATACGCCCCGATTCCGAGGCTCGTGCTCGATAGCGATGCCGTCCGCAGCGATGTGAGCGGACAGCTGTTCTAGGGCGTTGGCCACGCAGCTGCGCAGTTCATCCGCGCTGCAGATCATTGCCTCCGGATCGTCCTCGGGGCTGGTGCGGTCGGGCAACTCGGAGATGGCCAGTATGACCGCGGCGACGAAAGCGTCGGTGATGTCTTCACCGCTATCGGCCGATAGAATCCTGCTGGCTTCCGCCAGGTCGTTGTGCAGCTCGGTAATGGCTGCCTCAAGTGCTTTGGCGTCCGGATCCCTGCTGACGTGTTCGGCCCATTCGTCATTGGCCAGCATCGCCGTGATGCCCCGCACCGCGTGTCGTAGCTCATCGCCGTCCTTAATGCGTTGGGCCTGGTCTTCGCGGCTTCCACGCAGCAGTGCGCGCAAGGCCTGCTCGGCGATTACCTGGCGCGGGACGCCGCGGAAATGCAGCATGGCGGCGTAGTTGGCCGTGTCGACGGGGTCGCCCTTGGTCAGGCTCTCAGCGAGCAGGACGGCGAGTCGTTCGCCGGAGCACTCCAAAGGGCTATCCCAGCCGCGCCGGCCCCTCTTTGTGCGAGAAAACGCCATCTTGGCTTTCATGGCGGTAGCTATCAGGTCGACTGCGATGTCATCCGAATGGATGGGCGGGGGCGGGGTCACGCGCTTGTTCGAAGTGGCCGCGAATTGGAGGCGCTGAGCGTCCGGGATGCGGGCGCTAAGGCTATCCATGGAGGATTCCGGGCTGGCGGCCTGTTTGCTGCGATTCCGTTTCATGTGGCGGTTCCTAGTGATCTGAGGGGGGGGCGCTTACTGCACCAGGAATGCATCGATGCTCTGGCCGCCGGCCAGCGCTGCAGAGAGCCAGGCAGGCTGTTTGCCGCGGCCGGTCCAGGTGTTGCCTGCAGCATCGCGGTACCGGATGGGCGGCTTATTGGATTTCGCGCCGGAGGCCTGCGTCTCCGCCGCAGGCGCTCTGTCGACGGCGGGCCGGCGCAGTACGGCCGGGAGCCAGCGGCGCCCCTCCAGGTGCTGCTCGGCCGCGCCGATCATGGCGTCCTTTTTCATGGTGCTGATGCTGGTGGCGGCCTCTTCACTAACGGCTTCGCGTACGGCTTCCATACGTCGAGATTTGGGTACGCTGGCCAGGTAGGAGCCGGCAGTGGGCTGCCACCAGTCGGCCATGTCCAGATCTACGGCGGCCGCGAGCTGGTTGGCGTGTCCGTGCACTGCCGAGTCTTCACGCGTGGCCTGCGTATCGATGGTGTGGGCGACGCAGACGGCCAGCAGGTCGAGCTGGTCCGCCTGGCTCAGCGTTTGCAACCATGCGAACAGGTTCCCGCCTTCCTGGGCGGCCAGACGATCCTGCCAATCAGCTACGCTGGCCTCCATGCTCTGCCAGGCGCGTGAAGACTCCAGGTCGTCGGCCGCGCGCTGGATGGTCCCGCGCTGGTCGGAGCCTTGTACCTTGACCAATGAGTCATAGCGCCAGCGGTAATCGACGGAGCTGAAGACCTGAGACACCAGGGCCTGGAGCAGGAGAACTAACGCGACCGAGGGCGATCCGGCAACCAGCGCCTGCAGGGCGGCGGTGCGGTGCGCGGTGAGTTTGGCCACCAGGCCCTCCGATAGCGGCCGCGCGGTCGGTTCTTCTGGCGCGCCGTCCTGGCCGGTGCTCTGGTTTTCTCCATCGTCATCGTTGGAGCGCAGGTCATTGCCCTTCGCCTTGCCCTTGGTCGGCTTGATGAGGCCGCGGTGAATCTCCAGCACGCCTTCATGGGTGATCGTGACGATGGCACCGGCCTTGGCCTTCTGACGGTCGGTGTAGGTGGCCATGCTGGCTTCGAGCGCTTCTATCTGTGCCTCCACGCTGCCCAGCTCCGCGAGCAGGTCCTCGTCGTCAAGATCCAGGTCGGTAGTGCGCTGGTCGATCTCCGCCGCCCGTGCCTTGAGTTCGGTCAGTTGTGTTTGCTCTTCGTCGCTCAGGGCGCGCTTCTTGGCCTGGCTCTTGCCGAATGCCTCCAATTCGCTATAGGTGACCCTGTCGCGTGTTTCGACCCAAGCCCAGCCTTCAGCGCGGATCCGCTCGGCGAATGCCTCAAGCTTTTCGTCGGCCAGACGCGCTAGCAGCTTGCCGTCGCCGATGAAGCCGCCGCCGTCGCTGAACAGATCTCGCATGACCGGGCCGCCGGCAGCCTCATAGGCATCCAGGCCGACGAAGCGCGCGAGACGGTCCGTCTTAGCGTTGATGGCGCCGGGCGTGGCCAGGGCGGCACGCAGCTGCGCCGGCCCTTGTTCCCACGGTCCCAGGTCCTTGACGCGCTTCCAGACGCGCTCCTGTGCAGCGTGATCGTCAGTGATGGCAAGCGCCATCAGCTGGTCCAGGTTCAGTTCATCCTCGCGGTAGGCCTGCACCAGGTTGGGCGATACGTTGGCGAGCTTGAGCCGGCGTTGCACCACCAGCGGCGTCACACCGAAGCGGGCTGCGACCGCCTCGGTGGAGCTGCCGGCATCGATCATGTCGCGGAAGGCCTCGAACTCGTCGGCCGGGTGCATGGCCTCGTGCATGTTCGCGGCGATGCTGATCTCTTCGGCCTGGCCAGGATCTTCCAGCTTGCAGAGGAATTCGAAATCCTCGGGGAGCGTGCCAGCCTCAATATTCTGGAGTGCAGCGAGAAGCCGGCCGCCGCCATCGACGACTTCATGCGTGGGGGCGTTCTTCTTGCGGCTGACGTGCTCGATCACGGACAAATTCTTAATCTGGCCATGGGCGAGCAGTGAGGCGGCCATCTCGTTAATCATCGTGCGCGGCCGGCGGCGGCGGTTGCGCGGCGAAATGACCAATTGGCGGGCGGGGATGCGGAGAAGGTCTCCGGCTTGGACTTGGGGCATGGTGGCTCCGATGTGTTGGGCGATGGAATCAGTCGGCAAGCGTCGCGACCTGCAGCTGCAGCTTGTGCTGGACGATGGCGTTGGCGAAGCAAAAGGCGTCGAGGCGGATACTGCCGATGGCGGCCTCGATATGCGGAGCGGCGGTGCGCAAGGTCTGCGCATCGTGCGTCGACACGGCGAGCTTGCCGATTCGTTCGACGCGGTCGAGGATGGCGACCATCACACGTCGCGCTGACTGGATCTGCACCAGGTGCGCACTGCCGCGCTGGACCTGCATTGCGATAGCGACCAGGTCGAGGGTCCGCTCCAGCTTGATATAGGCGCTGGGCGTGGGGTCGCTGATGAATGCGACCAGGCTGGCGGAAAACGTCAGGTGCCCGGCGGCGCGCACGAATGGCAGTGAGGTCAGTTGCGCGCGGCGCGGTTGGCGAAGAGACATGGCGGCGCTCACGACACGGCCCCCACGAACGACTCCTCGCCGATGATGGCGTCGAGCTGGTCATACAGCTGGAACAGCGTGCCGTCGTTGTGGATCTCGCGGTCGGATTCCCGCAGGCTTACGCCTATATCCGTCAGCAACGCGCAGGGTTCGTTCGGCTTGCGCGTTAGGCGAACGATGAATCCACCGTGATCGCGGATGATGGCCGCCTCGACGCTTGAGCGGATCTCTTTGACGACAACATCGATGCCGGCGGTCTGCAGACCGGTCAGCGTGTGATCCCACGATGGGCATTGCGCTGGCGCGAATGCGACCGCAACGAATTTGTGGGCGGAAACAATGTAATCGGCGGCAGTGTCCTTGCCGGCGCCGGCCGGGCCGGTGAGTCCTATCAGCATGATTGCTCCTCAGTCGAGGTCGTTTGCCTGACGGCGTTTGTGGTCGATGACCGTGGGATCGAAGCGGGGACGCGGGCGAGGGGGCCGCGCTTGAGTCTTGAGAAAGGCGCGGCGCGACCGCGCTAACTTCTTGCGGATCGCCGGGATCTCGACTTGTTCTTCGGGCCTGCCGCTACCGCGCACGCGGAGGAATTCCGCAATCAGCTCGGCCTTCGAGATCCGGCGGGCGGTCATGCCGGTACCGCCGACACGGTGCGTGCGCCGCGATCGATGGCATCAAGGATCGCGTCGCAGGTGCTGCGGAACAGGCCGGTATAGGTGAGCCGGCCATCGACGGTGATGCGGAAGCGGATCATTGCGAGGCCTCCGTGACGGGAGCCAGGACCGCATTAACTTCACGCTCGGCGCGAGCCAGGTCTTCGTGCCGCAATGTCACGCGTAACGTCAGCCGGCCCTTTTTGAAGTGGGTTGTTCCGAAGCTGGATGTAGTGTCGGCGCGCTTGGTGATAGCGAAGCCTGCGATAAGAAGGGCCTTGCAGAGGCGGGCGTCTCCGTCAAACGCTGAGCCGACCACTGACAACGTCGAGCGCTCCTGGTAGGTCGAATGGATCGACTCAGGATAGATGTGGTAGCCGGCCGCCTTTATAGCCTTGTGCTCGACTTCCAGAAGCGCTAGCGTGACACTCGCTTTTTTCAGCTCGTTCATGCGAGCGCGGTGGCGTGCTTCCTCGTAGGCGACCATCTGCTGGCGCAGAGGCATGGCCATGATCTGGTCGTGAGTTGGGATTTTTGCCATGGCCGGCCTCACGCGCTGCGGGTTGCGGTGGTGGTCGGTGTAGCCTGCTGGTCGCGCTCCACGGCGCAGGAGTGAGCGGCGGCAGCGATGCAAATGGCCGCCGCGTAGGCGACCCGCCGGAGCGTGCTTGATTTGTTCATGGAGTTCCCCTCGAAAATGCCGGGCGGTGGCCTGGCAAAGAGGAGATTAGGCATTCCTTAGTTACGTGTCAATAGGAATGCCTAATTTTCAGATCACCCACACTTAAGAGGGGTGTCTTAGCGGTTACATATCCCTCTCAGGGGTGGCCGCGTCCGATGAGCGAAACACAAGGAAAGACGGAGGCTTCGCAGAAATCCGGTCCCGATTGTGTCCGTTGCAGAAGAGTCGGACGGCTGGCTTAGGGCGTCAGACGACGGTTGCAATATTGCAGCGGCTCCAGATCGCGGCCAAGGCCGGATGGCTCCGCTTGAGCCATTGCTCTCCTTCGGCGAATTTGGGGTGAGTGGCCCAACGTGCGACGTATCGACCATGCACCGCCTCCCTATGCGGTTGGTCGGAGGCACTAAGTCGTCCAGCCGAGGAGGCCTAGAGATAGCCGCGCGAAGGCGTTGTATCTAGGTTGCGATTCCATCGCAATTAGAGTGCCATTTTTTTGGGTGGACCACCCTTGTTCTCATCGGCAAAATTTATTGCAGCGTCTGAAAACTCGAAAAAAAGAGCCCAGTACTCCCGCTCCGCATTTATGCCTATCATGAAATTCTCGCCGTGCCTGGCGCACAACGAATAATAACCAAACATGTACAGCGCAACATCTCGATCGATCTGCTTCGATCTAATTAATAATGCAATTTCTTCAAAAAATACCAGCAGCTTTCTCTTCGCATCCCACATATTCTCCTCCCGCAGGCGGGGATCATCTGCGTCGATCAATTTAAGAACACCAGACAGGTCTTTGTCGTCAAATAGTCGGCGGTGCAGGGATAAAAAGAATTCCGTTCGTTTAAGTCGCGCGGATATCTCTTTATCGTGCGTATCCTTTTCTCTCTGCTCGTTAAGTCTCCTTAGTTCGTGGTAGATTTTATAAAGCCCCACTGTGCCAAAAAGAGCAGCAAAAAATACTCCGGCCGCTTGCCAGCAGACCCCCCATTCCTGCATGGTCAGGCAAATATTGGTGTACTTTAGGCAGTACTCAGCCGGTGTTGTCACCTAATCTCCAAAATGTCATGAACAATATATCGCCTAACAACACCCTGGGCGCTAACGATTTTCGTTACTTTTAAATTAACTTTTCCCGATCTTTGCTCATTGTGATCCTGCATCGATCGCAAGGCCAGCCCCCGAACACGTCGATCATCAGGGTTCGCCAGCTCGAATGAAACGACCTTTACCTCTTCGTCTGAGAATAATCTTCCAAACTGACTCAAGACGTTCATTCGCGTTACATTGCCGGTAATATACTCTGCATCGATTTTTTCTTCGCGTGTGCTTACGTACTCAAGTGTTTCATTATCGAGCGTTAACACGTCGCCCACGCGTGGGCGACTAACGTATATTTTTACGGACTTATCCCTCGCGATAGCTCTGTGCAAGAGATTCATTGGAGACTCGAGTCTATCCGCGATTTCGTATATAAATAGATCGTTTTTATCTTGTATTCTTTTTACCTGAAACGCTTCTGGTTCATACTCGATCCCAACGGATCTTGACCACGTCCATGTGAGGTAATCCCAGAAATTGTTAACGATGACGGATGGTCCAATATCCTCGGTCACCTTCTCGCTAAAGCGAATGTCAATCTGTTCTTCAAAGCACCCCTTTTTGGAGGAGTGAATAAAGACTTTTGCTCCGTGAGCGTTTTGATTTTTTGTTCGTACTTCTTCCTCGTTGGCAAATGCATGGACGACAAGATTTGTTGCTCTCGCAATACCGTAAATTGTGTTGGCTGCGTCGTAGACGTCAAGCAATCCATCATCAGCATCCCCTCCCTCAATCCGCAGCACCAAGCTTAGTTCTTTTTCACTCACTGCATTCCTCGATACTCGATTGTAAAATCTATCATGCCGCCAATTTTGGAGGCGAATGAGAGTGTTTGGTCAAAATGTGACAGGGTTTATACTCTTGCACCACACCAGGCATAAATGACTCGACCCAGTACCCTAAATTTCTCTCTCTCGCCATTTTCAATTAAGTAGGGTTCATATTTCTTATTATCCGAGATCATAAGAATAGACCCATCCGGGCGACGCTGAAGGCGCTTCACATAAAGCTCGTCCCGTAATGCCAAGACATATATGGCATCAGTCTTTACCTCTTTAACACCCCGATCCACCCAGAGTAGGTCGCCATCATTGAATGTGCCCTTCATTGAGTCGCCAAAGGCTGGGAGGAGTGCGAGGTTTTTTGCGCCGGTAATCGACGGCAGAGTATCTCTCACCCAGTTTTGAGAAACGCGAATGAGCTCAACCACGTGGTCGTGCTCAGGGAGCGCGTAGCCAAGTCCCATCGATGCTCGGGCATCAAACAGCGGCACCTCAAGGTGGTCAACCGGTGGGGCGGGATGTCGCTGAAGCGAGGGCTGCGTAGACACCGTGCCGTAGGGTGCATGCATCTCACCGCGTCCCGTTGCGAGCCACCAGGGGTTGACCCGTAGGCATTCCGCAGCAGCGAGCAAGTTCGCCCCTTCTAGCTTCTTGGTCTTGCCCGACAGCCAATCGCTGACGGATGGCTGCCGCACACCGCAGGCGCGCGCAAGCTCCGACGGCTTGACTTCGGGTGGGCCGGCCATGGCAAGGGTGAGGCGTTCAGATAGATCACTCATTAGGTAAGCCTAATCGAAATCAATTTAGGAGTGCCTTGACACGCAATGTAAGGAATGCCTAAGATTCGGCATGGCTACCGCTCCCGACCTGATCACCGCTTCCACCTTAGTTGATTTCTTGGGCGGAACGACTGCTGTTGCTGAGTCCCTGGATATCAAGCCGCCCTCAGTAAGTGACTGGAGGAAGAACGGTATCCCTCGCAATCGGGTGTTGGAGCTAGCGTTGATCCATGGGCGCCAAGTTGCCTCCCGGGACGACCTCGCTCCTGGTCGATGGCATCACATCTGGCCAGGGCTGCTTGAGTATCCGCCCGCTTCGGCGAATACCCCGTAGTGCTTCAATTTGCCGCTTCTCCAGAGGGGACAAGCGGCGCAGAAATTTTGGTTTGGGTTGGAACATAGATTTCATCCCGATGAGTTCTCGCGCTACGGCGCTTTTTACGTTTTGACGGCAGTCTATCTACCGGGGGATTCCAAATCATGCGGCATCAATCTCAGACGCTTATCGGCCTGCTTCGCGGGGCGGTCAATACGTGGCGCTCACGCGATCGACTGGGGCAGGCCACTGTAGTGGACCTGGTGGTCAGCGTCCATGAACGTCTCGGCTACGACGACGTGACGGGGATCCGGTTCGAGCCGAACACGCGGGACGCCTTCGAGCGCATGAAAGTCAATGGCGAGCGCGTGTTCCGGTGGCTCGATGACGAGACCAAGGACAGCACCTTGCTGCCGACCAACTTCATTCCGTCGATCCTGGCCGCGTTGCCGCCGGATCTCCGGCTCGACGTGCTCGATAGCCTCCTGGCCCCGTTCGGCCTGGTGGTCCGCGCCGAAGTCGATGAAGGCGACCCGGAGCTGTGCGTGCACGCTGCCCTGGGCAGGCTCATGAGCGAGGACGCCAAGGGGCAGCAGGCAGTGCTTCGCCTGGCCACCGATACCTCCGACGAAGCCGTGCAGGAAGCGCACCGCGAGCTGCGCGAGGCTGTCGGCTTCAAGCGCCGGCTCATGCGCACGCTCGGCAAGCTGCTCACCAAGCGGAAGCGCAAGGTATGACGGTAGCGGCGCTGACGCCCTATCGCAGCGCACGCCGATCCTATCGCCATCTTCGTCGGCCGAAGCCGCTGACCAGGCGTGAGCTTGAGGATGCCATCGCGAAGATTAAGGCGCGGGTATTCAGTGGCGGGGAGCCTTTCGGCGTCTTTGTCCTGAAGCACGGCCGTGGGCGACGAGTGACGCTCCTGAGCGTTCAGGATCCCAACTACGGGCGGCAGCTGCGCGCGATGGAACTGCAGCGGCATTACATCACCACCTGTGACAAAGACTCGGACCTGATGGCTGTGTGGAAGCGACTGTGCGATTTTGACCGGGTGCAGCCAGCGTGAAGATGGCGATCCGCTTTCATCCCGACATGACGTGCTGCAGGTCCACGCGCGTCTCCGTTGACCTCGTGTGTCAGCACTCGGGCCATCTGTGCTGTGCACGCCGCCGCGCCCAGGAACTCGCGCTGAAGGGCGCCAGCAGCCTCGATGCGTTCGCACGGCACCTGCTGACCTTCTGGTCGCTGCGTGACGTGTTCTACGTTTTTGCCGGCGCCGGCCAGATGTCGACGCTGGCCTTGATCTGCAAAGAGCGATGGCTGCAGCTGCCGGACAGCGGCCGCATTGCCTATCGCGCCGAGGTGGCCATCGCCACCAATCGCATCGAGACCGGGCCGTACAACTCGCTCGCCTTCATTCTGACCTTTGACTTCTTATGTGAGACCGCCTCCGCGCGGTCGTAGAGCTATGGACTATCCAATCCAACCGATCACCGAAATAGTCGCGCGTGGCAAGACGGATGCGCGTAAGCACGGCGCGAGCGCTGTGAACCCCTACGCACCGGAAAGCGACCACGGTTGCGCCTGGGAAATGGGGTA
The DNA here is from genome assembly GCF_056398045.1 of Cupriavidus sp. 05L411. Lineage (NCBI taxonomy): Bacteria > Pseudomonadati > Pseudomonadota > Betaproteobacteria > Burkholderiales > Burkholderiaceae > Cupriavidus > Cupriavidus sp. 05L411. Next base: position 47,895 of record NZ_JBFTOQ010000010.1, read on the forward strand.
TTGCAATGAGCTTGAAGCGATGCGAGGCGAAGCCGCGCGGGGGCGTCGAGGGGCGGCCGCATGAGCGCGGGCTTCCTCACCACTGATCAGGAGTGGCGCGCGCTACGTTACGTCGACCACCTGGCACGCGATCTCTACGCGTCGCTGCGGCGCGACATGAACTTCAAGACAGGCATCGTGGGCGGCCCCGAGAAGGGCATCTCGTGGCAGTCCCTGCGCGAAGACACCGAGGTGCCTGGCCGGCCTGGGTTCAAGGGAATCAAGCCGTCCGAGCAGCAACTGCGCCGGCGTGCCCAGCAACTGGAGCAGTTCGGCCTGGTCCGCGCGATCAGCGGCAAGCTGCGGCTCAAGTTCCGTTTGCTGCTCGCATACACGGATACGCATGTCCAAAATAAAGCCGACAGTGGCGCAATAGGCCTCAAGGGGGGGCGCAAAGCTAAGCCGGGTAAGCGTTCCAAGGGTTATGCACAGGGTAATAGGGAACCGAAAGCCGACACACATCAGGGGTCGGGTAAAACCTATACCCAACCCAACCCTTCCCGCGGATCCGAGGCCGGTGGGGAACCCCTCAATCCACCCCCCCACGCCGTTGGCGCGGGGGGAGAGCAAGACCCCCAACTGCCTCCTGCGCCAGTGCAGCAGCTGGCGGCGGACGACAACCCCGAAGCCGGAGCAGATGGGACAGGCATTGATCTAGCCCCCCACGCCGATGGCGCGGGAGGCCAGCAGGTACCCCCAACGGCTCCCACAGAAGCGCAGCGGCTCTCAGAGGAACGGCAGAAGACCATCCAGTGCGGTGGGGATGGGCCTTCGGCCCGGCTTGCAGGGGGGGAGGGGTTCGAGTGGAAAGATGATCTGGACTGGCCAGTGTCGAGCAGTAAGGCGCAGAGAGCCTCCATGGCGATCGATCTCAAGGCGGTGAGCAAAGCGCAGGGGCAGCGCGTTTTGGACGAACTGCGGGGCGCTATGCAGGCCAACATCGTCAAGGACCCGTGGGCCTACTTCCACGCATTATTGCGGAATGCGCAAGAGCAGGGTGATGCGTGGAAGACCGTCTATGCGGACAAAATTGCCCTGGCCCGCGTCAAATACCGAGAGACACTTGCGGAGCAGGCGGCGCGCGATGCGGCGTTCGTGGCGAAGCTTCCGAAGCAGGCTGGGCCATCGACGGTGCTGGCAATGGTCAATACCCGCGGTCGGGGGCGGCGCAAATGAAGGCTGCCACATTGAGCGCGGAGAGCGCCTATGCCGAGGCAGTCAAGCAGGTTCGATTGCGTGTTGTTGGCGCGCCCAGCAATTGGCTGGGCTCACGGGCATTGTTCTGGTCGGCCGTGCGTTTTGGTTTCGAGCGCCTGCAGGCCTGTGCTTGGCCCGAGGCGAGATTGCACTGGGAAGCGCTGTGGTCAATGGCCGTGTGTGAACACCTGCCGCCGATCCCTGGTATTCCGGAAGCCGAGAACATGCCTTCGGACGCCACGGCGGCCGAGCTGGAATTCGCGCGGATGCGCGCTATCGTTGGAGGGACGGGGAAGCGATGACAGTCGGGAGTCGGTTGGACCAGCGCGAACGCGAGCGGCTGGAGTGGGCGGTCGAGCAGCTGCAGTCATGGGGCAAGTGGGCGAAGTCGGGTGGAGCGCCGAACGGCTATGGCGAGAGCTGCCTCACGCTTGAGGAGATCCGCTCGATGCCGTTGCGGTCGTTCATCCCAATGTCGCCGCCGGAGTGCGAGCAACTGCACGAGGCGCTGCGGCGGCTGCCGCTGGATCTGCGCAAGCTGGCCATGGCCTGGTATGTCGAGGAGCTTCCGCGCCAGAAGATCGGCGTGCGGCTCGGCGTCAGCGAAAGTCACGTCCGCAGGTTGCACAATTCGCTGCTGATCGCGTTGGAGTACTGCCTCAAAAATCCCCGTGCCAAGGTCCTGCCGCTGCGTCTGCTGCTCAAGCCCTGACGGCCGCGAATCCATTTTGCAATGGACCGTCTAATTTTCCTTTCGAATCATGTGATTAGGTAGGGGGTCAAGCGCGTACCCTTGTAATCCTGACCGGGTAGGGGTAGATTTCGGCTACGCTGTGGTTTCAGTGCGTGCAGTGAAAGCGAAGCCCGATCCGGTCTCTACCTGGTCGGGCTTTTTGCTTTCCGGGGCGGCATGGGCTGCTGGCCCTGGGTGTCATCGGTAACCGCCGAACACCAACTCAGTGGGGATACCGAGAGCTAAGGAGATTGGCACAAGCGCCTTGGCTGTGCGCTTGGATGGAGTGAGCTCAACCGCTCTCAGTTCCAGTTCGGTCATGCCGGCGACCGCAGCCAGTGTGGCGAAGGGAATGCCTCGATGGCTACACCACGCGTTGAGGATGCCGGTGCCCTTCATGTGGGCCATCACGACCACGCCGGGTAGCCCAGGTGGGCTGGGGGCCTTCTCCGTGAGAGTGGAGTCCTGGTATCGGCTTGTGCCGTTGATGCTGTGAACCACATCCACGATCTGATCCCATATCTCGATGGGGACCAGGGCGAAGTCCTCGCCGTCGCGTTCGATGATCTTGACCTTGATCATTTGATCTCCCTCTCCTGTATCGCGCCAGTCCGCTACTAGCTGCACGCTGAGAATAACAAGCTTTGCTTGGCAAACGGGCCGGCAGGATCTCCGCGTATTCCCTGCTCTAGCGGGGATTGGCGAGTTCTCAGGTTGTCTCCTCTCGCTCACTCGAGCGAGTTCTTGCGGGTCGGCGCCATGGGGTCCGGCCCGCTTCTTTATTTCCGGAGCTTGCAATGGCAACGGTGACAGTTGACGCAGACGGCGTGGTGCAGGCGTTCGGCCGGCAGCAGCGTCAGATGCCATTTGCGGTGGCTTACACGCTTACGCAGGTGGCGCGCTTGGCACGTGAGGCCGAGACCGCTGAGATCATGCAGGTGTTCGACAACCCTGCGCCGTTCACGCGCACAGCGGTGGGAACCATTCCGGCCAACAAGACATCGCTGGAATCCTCGGTGTTCATCAAGGACCGGCAGGCGCGTTACTTGCGCGCGGAGGTAGAGGGCGGCCAGCGGGACCTGAAGCCCTTCGAGAAGATCTTTGGCAAGGGTATTGCATTGCCGGGCGCCGGGGCGAGGTTGAATCAGTACGGCAACCTGACCAGGGCGACCATCAAGAAGATCGCGGCCGAACTCAATTCTTCTGGCACCTCCAAGCGATATTTCAAGGGCCAGCCGCGCGGGCACAACCTGCCCGAGGCGATCTACGCGCGTGTGGATGGGAACCGCAAGATCGTGCCGGTGCTGGTCTTCGCCACCAGCGCCGAGTACCAGAGTCGGCTGCGGTTCAGTGAGGTAGCTGAGCTGACGGCACGCGAGAGCTTCGCGCGCGAGATGCTGCAGGCCTGGGAGCGCGCGCTGGCCACGGCGCGGTAGCCGGCGGCCAGGGCGGGGCGCCCGGTGGGGTGCGGCCGGGCGCGCGCGGGTCCTTCCGGCCTCCCGTCTCACGGGGGTCATTCGCACCGCGTTCTTTTTCTAGATAAAAGGCCCTCTAGGGTTAGTTAGTTGGGGATTCCATGGGCAAGAAGGTGAACCTGCAGGAGCTGGCCGAAATCACCGGATTCACGGTGCAGACGCTGATCCGCTGGCAAGCGAGAGAGGGAATGCCTGTGGATCTGGCCGGTCAACGTGGCCGCGGCAACGAGTATGACACCGCGGCGGTAATCGCCTGGCACTCGCAGCGCGCGGTGGACCGCGCAGGCCTGTCCAGTCCGAAGGATGACCTGGACCGCGCGCGAAAGATCGAGGTTGAGCTGCGCATCGGCGAGAAGCTCGAGCTGCTGGCGCCGGCGGCCACCTTTGAGCGCCTGTGGACCGACCACGTCGAGGCGGCCAAGACCGAGATGCTGCTGCTGCCGGGCAAGGTGGCCGATGCCGTCTTCGAGGCGCACGACATCGAGATCGATGAGCAGCTGGTGCTGCCCTACATAGAGGAGTGCCTGGCGAAACTCCAACACCTGGACGAAGACGATGATGGAGATCCCGACTCTGAGCATCCTGACGATGCCGGAGACAGTGAGGAGGATGACGAAGACGGCTAAGCGCACGCTGCGCGTTGCTGTTTCGCGTTGGGCGTTGCCGCCCCGCATGAATGCGCTGGAGTGGGCGCGCAAGTATCGCTACCTGTCGAGCATCGAGGCCGATCGCGCCGGCAAGTATGACCCCGAGGTGACGCCTTACCTGTGCTGGCCGGGCAATCCGCTCGAGGCGCTCGATGATCCGACCGTGATCGAGGTGTGCTGCCAGAAGTCGGCGCAGGTCGCATGGACCTCGGGCGTGCTGGGCAACATCCTGTGCAAGTGGATTGACCTGGATCCGTCGCCGATCCTCGGCCTGTTCCCGAAAGAGGGCGCAGCCAAGGAATACATGGCCGAGAAATTCGAGCCGATGGTGAGCGCCACAAAGCGGCTGCGCAGGGCAGTGGACCTGCGCAGCCGAAAGGCGCAGCAGCGGATGCTGTTCAAGCGTTTCCGCGGCGGTTTCCTCAAGCTGGTCGGGTCGAACTCGCCTTCCAGCGTCAAGTCCAGCCCGATCCCGCGCATCTTTATCGAAGAACCGGACGACTGCAACCTGAACCTGCGCGGCCAAGGCGACTCGATCAAGCTGGCTAAAGAGCGGACCAAGACGTTCCGCCGCTCGCGGGTCAAGATCGTCATCGGCGGCACGCCCACGGTCGAGGGCACGTCGACCATCGCGGCCGAGATGGAGCTGTCCGACAAGCGCGTCGGCATGGTGCCTTGCCACCATTGCGGCGAGGAGCACGCGCTGAGCTTTGACTACCTCAAATGCCCCGAAGAGGAGGGGGCATCGCATCCGATCTTTGGCAAGAAGGTGCCGGAAAAAGCCTTCTACGTGTGCCCGCACTGCGGCGGGATCTGGAACGATGCCGAGAAGCGCCGGAACGTGAAGGCTGGCCGCTGGATGGCCACCGCGCCATTCAACGGTATCGCCGGCTACTTTATCAACGAGCTGTACAGCCCGTTTCCAGGCTCGGTGATGCCGACGCTGATGGAAAATTGGCTCACGGCGCTCCACCACCTGGCAATGGGCGATGAGAGCAAGTTGGTGGCATTCACCAACAGCTCGATGGGCGTGCCCTATTCGTTCAAGGGTGACCAGCCCAAGGCCGAAGAGCTGGCCGATCGCGCGCAACCGTATGACGCTGGCACGGTGCCGGCCGGTGGCCTGATGCTGGTGATGGGTGTCGACGTGCAGCCGGATCGCCTGGAGGTGATCGTGCGCGCGTATGGTCGCGGCGAAGAATCCTGGCTGGTGCGCTATGACCGACTGTATGGCCAGACAGCATTGATCCAGGATGATGTCTGGAACCAGCTCGATAAGCTGATTTTCGGAAAATACCGGCACGAGCGCGGCTTCGGTCTCGGCATCGCGGCGGTTTCCATCGACAGCTCAGACGGCAACACCTCCGATGCGGTCTACAAGTATGTGCGTTCCCGCCAGGGCCGCGGCGTGGCGCATGTCATGGCCATCAAGGGTGCGCGTAGCCCGGATGCCGAGATCTTCCGCAAGCCAGGCCCGGTGATGGAGACCAACAAGAAGAACACCAAGGCCGCGAAGTACGGCGTTTCGGTGTTTATGGTCGGCGTGGGCCGCGCCAAGGATCTGTTGATCGGTGAGCGCGGCCGCGTGGGTATGGAGGGCAAAGGACCTGGCCGCTTCCACGTCTACAAAGGTGTGATCGCCGACTACTTCGAGCAGCTGCTGGCCGAGGTTAAGGCGCCGGTGCGCCAGCAAAACGGGCACGTCATTCGCGCTTGGCTCAAGAAGGTGGGCAAGCGCAATGAAGCGCTGGACTGCGAGGTGTATGCCTTGCACGCAACGCGGGCCGCCAAGATCCACCTGATGCAGGAGCGGGACTGGGCCGCCCTGGAGGCGCGGCTATCGCAGGCCGGACTCTTCGACGAGCCGGCGCCGCCCGATCCGGTACCGACTCCGGAACCCGCTGCTGCACCGCGCGAGGTCGACGCGGAAGACGATGAAGACGACCAGGACGCACCGCCGGCGCGGCATCGACAGGCGCCTGCGGTGGTCACCACCAACGAAACCCCCAACTTGCCACCGCGACGCCGGCGCCGTTACGGCACCGTCTCAGGTGGCGTGGAGATATGACCCATGATTACCGTGGAGCAAGCACAGACGGCGCTCTCTGCCTGGTATGCCGCCAGCTTGGCGGTGGCCAAGAGCCAGTCCTATGAGATCGAGGGCCGCAAGCTGACGCGCGTGGATGCGGATGAGATCCGCAAGCAGATCGACTATTGGGAGATGCGGGTGGCGCAAGCGAAACGCGGCGGCCGCCGGATGCGGATCGGCTACGGGGTGGCGGAATGAAGGACGCCAAGCTGGGTGCCTTGCTGGCCGAGAAGCTGACGTTTCCAGACCGCGTGGTCAACTACTTCAACCCGGCCGCTGGCAATCGGCGCGCGCAGGCCCGCACAGCGCAGGCCTACTCGGGCGCCTATGACGGAGCCTCCCGCACCAAGCGCTCCCTGCGAAACTGGTTTGCCTTCGGCGGTTCGGCCGATGCGGATCTGCTGCCGGCGCTGGGAGAGCTGCGCAACCGCAGCCGCGACCTAGCGCGCAACAATCCGCTGGCGGTGGGCGCTATCAACACCGTGGTGACCAACGTGGTCGGCACCGGCCTCGCGCCGCAGCCGGCGATCGACGCCAAGGTGCTGGGACTGACCGAGGAGCAGGCGGCGGCCTGGCAGCAGCAGGCGCAGCTTGAGTTCTCGTTGTTCGCCGACAGCAAGGAATGCGACATCACTCTCGCGCAGACCTTCTATGAGATGCAGCAGCTGGTGTTTCGCTCCACCCTGGAAAATGGCGACATATTTGTGGTCACACCGATGCTGGAGCGACACCACACGGCCTACCGCACCCGCCTGCAGTTGATCGAGGGCGACCGTTGCTGTAATCCGAAAAACGCGCGCGATACCGACAAACTGGCGGGTGGCGTCGAGATGGACGAATACGGCGCGCCGGTCGCCTGCCACTTTCTGCGCTCGCATCCTGGCGGCCTGGGGGTGAGGGATCGAGTATGGGACCGGCGTGAAGTGTTCGGAACCAGCACCGGCCGGCGTAATGTCCTGCACCTGTTTGAGCGGAGGCGGGTTGGCCAGACGCGGGGCCAGCCTTACCTGGCAGCGGTCATTGATCCGTTGCGCCAGCTCGGCGTGTACACCGAGGCCGAGCTGGCTGCGGCGGTCGTGTCCGGCATGTTCACCGTGTTCATCAAGAGCGGCGACGGCGAAGGCCCGTTCCGGCCCGATGATGACGGGGATGACAAAGCGCCAGACTACCGGTTGGGCAAGGGCGCCATCATCCAGGGCGCACCGGGTGATAGCGTGGAGATCATCAACCCGGGGCGCCCCAACGCACTGTTTGATCCGTTCGTTCAATCGATCTTGCGCCAGATCGGCGTGGCGCTGGAGCTGCCGTTCGAGGTACTGATCAAGCACTACACCTCCAGCTATACCGCCGCGCGGGCTGCCATCCTGGACGCCTGGCGTTTCTTCAAAATGCGCCGCTTCTGGCTGGCCACCAACTTTTGCCAGCCAGTCTACGAGCTGGTGATGGACGAGGCGGTCTCGAATGGACGGCTTTCGGCTCCTGGCTACTTCGAGAACCCGCTGATCCGGCGCGCCTGGCTGGGTTGTCAGTGGGTGGGCGATGCACCAGGTGCGATCGATCCGCTCAAGGAAGCGCTGGCTTCGCAGAAGAACCTGGAGATCGGGCGTACCACGCTGGCCAAGGAAACGATGGCCTACGACGGTAGCAACTGGCTCGACAACCACGTGCAGCAGGCCAGGGAGACTGAGGCGCGCCGGCGCGATGGTCTGCTCGCCGAGGCCACGCCGCCGGCGCCACCGGATCCCAACGCGGATCCGCCGCCGGACAACGCCAACCAATAAGACCCGCCCTCCAAGGCGGGTTTTGCATTTCAGGAACGATGATGAATCGACTACTCGACGTTGTTACCGCACCCTGGGCCATCCTGCCAGGCAAGCTCATCGAGATCGTCGCCGCCTACGACGCGCGCATGTTGGGCGAGCAGGTCGACCTGCAGGCAGTAGCGGCAAGCCTTGGCCGGCCGCTGGGCAATGAGCCGCAAGATTACGAGATCGTCAACGGCGTGGCCGTGATCCCCATCATGGGCACGATCGCGCGCCGCGCCAACATGTTCAGCGACATTTCCGGCGGCGCCTCGAGCGACCTGGTGGCACGTGACCTGCGCTCTGCTGCCGCCAACAGCCGTGTGAACTCGATCCTGCTGCATATCGACTCGCCCGGCGGCACCGTGGCCGGCACTCAGCAACTGGCGGGCGTGGTGCGTGAAGTCGGCGCGGCCAAGCCGCTGGTGACGCTTGGCGACGGCACGATGGCCTCGGCGGCGTACTGGGTCGGCAGTGCGGCGAAGGCCGTCTACATCGCCGATGGCACCACCGAGGCCGGCTCGATCGGTGTTGTCACCAGTCACCGCGACGTGTCGCGTGCTGAGGAGCTGCGCGGTGTCAAGACCACCGAGATCTACTCCGGCAAGTTCAAGCGCATTGCCAGCAGTTATGCGCCGCTCTCCGAGGAGGGCAGGGCGTCAGTGCAGGACTACGTGGATTACCTGTACGGCCAGTTTGTCCAGGCCGTGGCCGACAACCGCGGCGCCAGCATAGACAAGGTGCTGACGGATATGGCTGACGGTCGGATCTTCGTCGGCCAGCAGGCCATCGACGCCGGCCTGGTCGACGGCATTGCCACGCTCGACCAGCTGGTAGGACGGCTCGCCGCCGGCGAGTTCAGCAAGACCGGGGCGCGCACTGCGCCCCCTTCAAAAACCCGGGCGGATCTGCCCACCACTCCGAAAGGAACCTCTATGAGCATCAAGACCCGCGAAGAGCTGGCGGCGGAATCGCCCGAGCTGCTGCAGCAAATCGAAGCCACCGCGCATGCGGCAGGCGCCACCGCCGAGCGCGAGCGCATCCTGGGCATCGAGACCCATGCCATGGCCGGCCATGAAAAGCTGATCGCCACGCTCAAGGCAGATGGCAAGACCACGCCGGACCAGGCCGCCGCGCAGGTGCTGGCCGCCCACCGCGGTGCGCTCGCGGCACAGGCTACTGCGCTGGTGGTCGATGCGCCCAATCCGCTGCCGGCCAAGCCCAGCAACGCGGACGCCGGCGAAAAGAAGGCGCCGACCCAGCAGGAAATCAGCGCGCGCGCGACCGAGCTGATGCAGGCGGCTATGGCAAGCGGTCAGCGTATGAGCTACGCAACGGCCGCCACCAAGGCGCAAAACGAGCTGTTGGCGCAGGCCTGATCGCGCCCGCTAATCCCTCACCCCATTACAGGAAACCACCATGAGCAATCCGGGACTCATCAAGACCCACATCGCCGATGGCGCAATCGGCAAGTTCCGCATCGTCGCGCAGGGCGCCAGTGACGGCGCCGTCAAGCAGGGTACGTCCGGCACCGATTCGCTGCTTGGCGTTACCGAAGGCTTCGCGTATGTCGCTGGCGATCGCCCCAGCATCGTGCGCAGCGGCATCGCGGATGTCGAGTATGGCGGCGCTGTCACGCGCGGCGCGCCGCTGACCTCCGACGCCAGCGGGCGCGCCATCGTGGCGGCACCGGGAGTCGGCGTCAACATGCGCACCATCGGCTTCGCTGAAGTCTCCGGCGTGCTCGGCGATATCGGCTCGGTGCTGGTCTGCCCCAACCAGATCCAGGGCTAAGCCGCCGGCCGCCTGCAGTTCTTCTCTTTCATTCGCAATTCCAGGAGTCATACATGCCGACACCCGCCGCACCGTACCCGATCAATGTGCCGCTCATTCAGGCCGTGGTCATCGCCTACAGCAACCGCAGTCTGATCGCCGATGCGATCATGCCGCGCGTTCCGGTTGGCAAGGCCGATTTCAAATACCTGGTGCAGAACATGGTGGACCAGTTCACCGTGCCCGACACCAAGGTCGGCCGCAAGGCCAAGCCCAACCAAGTCGAAAGCGTGGGCGAGATGCTGACCGCTTCGGTGGTCGACTACGGCCTGGACGAGATCGTGCCGCTCGAAGACATCACCAATGCGCCGGAGGGGGTCGACCCGCTGGCCACCGCGGCCGAGTTTGTCATGAAACTCGTGCTGCTCGACCGCGAGGTGCGCGTGGCTAACACCGTCTTCAATCCGGCCAACCACGCCAACAAGGTCACCTTGAGCGGATCCTCGCAGTGGTCGGACTACACCAGCTCGGATCCGATCAGCGGAATCCTGACGGCACTCGACGTCCCGGTGGTGCGCCCGAACGTTCTGACCCTCAGTCGTCCCGTCTGGACCAAGCTGACGCTGCACCCCAAGGTCATCGACTACGTCAACGGCAAGGGCGGCACCTCGGGCGGCGTCTCGCGCCAGCAACTGGCTAATGCGCTCGAGCTGGAGGAGATCCTGGTTGGCGACGCCTTCGTCAACACCGCACGCAAGGGTCAGCCCATGGCCCTGCAGCGCACCTGGGGCAAGCACGCGGCCCTCACCTACCGCGAGGTGCCATCGGACACCAGCCGATCGACCACCTGGGGCTTCACCGCGCAGCTGGGCGAGCGCGTCGCCGACTCCGATTTCGGCAAGGACCACGGTGGCCTGAAGGGCGGCTACCGGGTTCGTGCCGGCGAGAGTGTGAAGGAGCTGGTGACTGCAGCGGACCTGTCGTACTTCTTCCAGAACGCGATCGCCTAAGCGCTCTCGCGCTGAAGGGGAATTTTCCACAACGGTCCGCTACACGCGGGCCGTTCCCATTTCGAGGAGCAGCATGAAAGTCAAAGCAAACTGGCCGGTCGACACCGGCAAGAAGGTCCACCAGGCCGGCGCGGAGTTCGACGTGAGCAAAGAGGAGGCGGAGGCGCTGGAGGCCGCCGGCGCGGTCGAGATCCTCGGGCGCAAAAAGGCGGACGAAAAGCCCGAGGACGGCGGCAAGAAGGGGGCGGATGGCGGGGGCGATGACGATCCCACGCCGCCGGCGGCCTGATGCTGGCCGACGAGGATCTCGACAGCTTTGTCGAGGACTTTGGCGACATGGTGAAGGTGGCCGGCCGGGGCATCGAGCAGCTGGCGCTGCTGAGCCTGGTGCCGGGCGAGACGCTGAGCGGCCTGTCACGTGCTACCGGCGTGCAGCTGATCGGCCGCGCCGATGTGTTCGGCATCCTGACCGCAGCTGACGTGGTGGACGTGACCGAAGGCAACAGCGCAGGCCTCTACAACCCGGTCGGCCCGCCCGCCAAGCACGGCGATGGCGCGTTTGTGAAGATCGACCTTAACCCGGTGCCGACATGACCACGCTACGAGAGGTAATGGCCGCCGGCGTGTTCCAGGCACTCCAGGCTGTGCCCACGCTGCAGGGGAAGGGCCTGGCGTTCTCCCGGTCCCTGTTCGAAGCGCTGGACATGCGTGGCAAGAAGGGCGTGCTGGTGGTTCACCACGGGCAGGAGCAACTGGGTGCCGAGTCCACGGCCAGCGTCGATCGACATACCGAGCTGCTGGTCACGCTGGTGACGCGGGATGCCGACCCTGGGCAGATTTCCGAGGCTGTTCTGGAGTTCGTCCACCCGGTGGTGATGGCATTCACGCATCCGGCCCTGATTGACCTCGGTGAGCTGGGTTCGGATGCGCCGAGCTACGACAACCTGGGCGGGAACGTCAGTGCCCGCACCGTCCACTATGACCTGTTCTACCGCACCAGTCGCGACAGCCTGAGTGCATAGGAGATCCACATGAAGACATCGAGAGCCGCCGCGCCGGCGGACGGGGACGCTGCGGCAGCCGCGCCCCCTGACTCGGCGGGCGTGCTTGCTACCGATGAATACGCCGGCATGGCGGGCGTGTTCGAGTTCGACCCGGCCACCGGCAAGCGCCGCCCGATCTCCGGGCCGGCATTTGATGCAGCAGCAGCTGCAGCCCAACCTGATACGCAACCCGAGGAGCAAGCGTAATGCCGAAGCTCAATCGCAAGACGGTGCTACTGGTGAAGACCGAGACGGTGCCAGGCACTGACTCTGTGCCCACCGGCGGCGCCAACGCCATCCTGGTGAAGTCGGCGACGATCCAGCCACTGGTGGCCGAGAACGTGCCCCGCAACCTGATCCGTGCCTTCTTCGGCAACAGCGAGCAGCTGCCGGCCGGCATCCACAGCGAGCTGGATTTCGAAGTGGAGCTGGCCGGATCCGGCGCGGCCGGCACGGCGCCCGCCTGGGGACCGCTGATCCGCGCCTGCGGGATGTCCGAGACCGTCACTGCGGCCACCGACGTGAAGTATGCGCCGGTCACCGGCAGCAATGAGACGGTCTCGATCTATGCCTATATCGATGGCCTGCTGCATAAGCTGCTGGGTTGCATCGGCACCGTGGCGTTTGACATCACCGCCAAGCAGATCCCGGTGATGCGTTACAAGTTCCTGGGCACCTTCAGCCCGGTGACCGATGCCGCCAATCCGGCGGGCGTCGATTACACGAAGTTCAAGCGCCCCAGCGTGGCCAACAAGACCAATACGGCCGCCTGGTCGATGCAGGGCTACACCGGCCCGCTGCAGGCACTGCAGATCGATCTGGCCAATACCCTGGTCTGGCGCTCGCTGATCGGCTACGAAGGTGTCGCGCAGACCGATCGCCAGTCCTCGGGCAGCATCAACATGGAGTTGACCACGGTCGCCTCGAAGGACTGGTGGGCGACGGTGCGCGATGTCGTGACCGGCGCACTGTCGATCACGCATGGCACGGTGGTCGGCAACATCGTCAAGATCGACGCGCCGGCGGTGCAGATGTCGAATCTGGCCTATGCCGACCAGGACGGTGTGGCGATGATGAGTTCCACGCTCACCATCAACCCTTCGGTGGGTAACGACGAGCTGGTCATCACCGTCAAGTAGCGACCTGGTCGCACAATCCACAACCCAGAACAAGGCCCGCCACCGCGCGGGCCTTTTGTATTGCTTAGGAGATCCCCATGACATTCAAGCTGTCGGTAAAACCCACCTTTGGCGTGCGCGTGCTCGTCGAGATCCTCAACGAGAAGGGCCTTCTGGAGAAATCCCAGTTCCTGGCCATCTTTACCCGTTACACGGTGGATGAGCTGGAGCTGCTCAAGGCCCGCTGGCTGGTCGAGGGCCGGGACGATCCGGTCTGGCTCGCGCGGGAGGTCCTGGTCGACTGGAAGGAATTGATCGCCGACGACAATTCCGTCGCGGAATACAACGAGGAGAACAAGGCGTTCCTGCTCAGCATCCCGCCGGTGGTCGCAGCGCTGCAGCAGGCGTTCTGGGACAACGTGATCACCGCACGCGCAAAAAACTGATCGCGGCCGCGCGCCACTGGGCCGGCGCCCGTGAGGATGAATTCGAGGCCGACGCGGACGTCGCCGATGCCCTGGAGGCAATCGGCGCGCCGGCGGACGTGCTCGAGGCGGTGCGCGCGCGGCCGAGCGGTGAAGATTTTCTGTACTACGCGGATAACCAGGAGTCGCTGTTCCTCTTCTTCGACCTGGAGCACCAGTGGAATCACGTTGGCTCGATGGCCGGCGTGAGCCGCACGGGACTCAACTACCCGGCCGTCGAGAGCGTGATGCGGATCCAGGGCATCGAGCGCAAGCGGCGGGCGGCGCTGTTCGCGGATCTGCAGTTGATGGAACGGGCGGCGCTCAAGGTCTTCCTCGAGGAGGCGGAGAAGCGCCGCGCAACAGACTAGGCACCCGCTACGGCGGGTGTTTTCAATTGAGGGGAGGGGCCTGTGTCCGAACTCGGAAACATGGTGGTCAGGTATCGCGCGGATCTGGCCGACTACAACCAGGGAATGGCCGCCGGCGCCGCGACCGCCAAGCGGTTCGGGCGCGATGTGGAGCAATCCCTGCAGGGGTCGGCCACCCGGGCAGAACAAAGCGCCGCGGTGGTGGCCCGCAGCAGCGCGCAAATGTCGGGGTCGATCAGCCGTGTGGTGGAGTCCACCGGCACGCTGAATCGCCAGTTTGATGGCCTGATGCGCACCATCGGCGGCATCGGCCTGGGTCTCACCATCACCGAAATGGTGAGCATGTCGGACGCGTCGACCAACCTGGCCGCGCGTATCGGTCTGGTGTCGTCGTCGGCGCAGGCCGCGACACAGACGCAGGCGGCGCTGTATGACGTGGCGCAGCGCACGCGCCAGCAATGGGCGGGCGTCGCGCAGACGTATTCCTACCTGGCCAAGGCCGGGCAGGAGATGGGCGTCAGTCAGGACAAGATCCTGCGCGTCACAGAGAACGTGTCCAAGGCGATCGCGCTCAGCGGCAGCTCGGCGGAATCCACGCAGGCTGCCCTGGTGCAGTTCTCGCAGGGCCTGGCCAGCGGCACGCTGCGCGGTGAAGAGCTCAATTCGGTGCTGGAGCAGGCGCCGCGCCTGGCGCAGGCGCTGGCCGATGGCCTGGGCGTCTCGATTGGCGAACTGCGCAAGCTCGGCGAAGAGGGCAAGCTGGTGCCGGCGCAACTGCTGGATGCGCTCGACAAGGCGGGCAAGCAGCTGAGCGCCGAGTTTGCCTCGATGCCGCTGACGGTCGAGCAGTCGTTCACCCAGCTGCAGAATGCGCTGATGAAGCGCATCTCGGACATGAACGAGGCCTCGGGCGTGTTCCGCAAGCTGGCGGACGGCGTTTCGTTCCTGGCCATGAACCTGGACTATGTGACCGCGGCGCTCACCGGCCTGGTGGCGGCCAAGGCAGCGGATTGGGCACTCAATGCGGCGTCTTCGTTCGCTCGCAAGGCTGATGCCACCTTTCTGCTGACGCAGGCCACCCGCCAGCAGACCACGGCGACCCTGCTGGCCATCGAGACGGATGTGGCGCATACCGCGTCGCAGGTCGCTGATGCGGCCGCGACATCCGCCGGCATTGGGGTGGCCCGGGCTGACCAGCTGGCCAAGCTGGCCAGCGCCAATGCCGCACTGCAGAGTGCCGAGGCCACCATCGCGGCCGCGACCGCCACCGGCGCGCTCTCCGGCTCGCTGCGCCTGGTGCGCGAGGCCGAGCTGCAGGCAACGGCGGCGACCGTCGCGCGCTCAGCGGCGATGGCAGAGCTGGCCGTGCTGGGGCAGCAGCAGGCCCGGGTGAACCTGCAGATTGCGGCGGCCACCGAGGCCAACGCCGCCGCGCAGCGCACGCTGGCCGCGGCGCAGACAGCCGGTGCCGCCGGCGCCAGCATCGCCACGCGTGCCCTCGGCGTGCTGGGCGGTCCCCTGGGCGCGGTGGTGACCGTGCTGGGCCTGGGCGTCACGGCCTGGGAGATGTACTCGGCCCGCCAGCGGGAATCGGCGCGCGAGGCAGTGGATTCGTCGGGCAAACAGGTCGCGGTCAGCGGGCAGTCGACGCAGCAGATCATCGATGACCTGAACAAGCAGATTGCCAAGTACCGGGAGCGCAACGAGATCCGGGATGGCACGCCATCGGGCGACTCGGCCAGGCTGGTCGACCAGAAGCAGCGCCTGGCGGATCTGCGTGCCAAGAATGCCGCCATCACGCCGGCGCAGCGGGCGGCCAACCCGTACAACCCGGATCTGCTGGATGAGGCCCGGCTTGAAAACGCCCTGGTCGCCGCCGAGGCAGCCATGCGCGCCGAGCGCGTGCGCAAGCTGGAGGCGGAAAACCAGAAGTTCGAGAACCAGCTCAAGGGGGTCAACGAGAATTACGAGAAGTACGTCACCACGCAGAAGGCGCTGCTGGCCGAGGGCGCCATCACGCTGACCACGTACACCTCGCGCGTCAAGACGGCCTATGACAAGTGGGCTGGGGGCGCCAAGGATGCCGAGGAGGCCAACAAGGCCTTCCAGAACATGCTGGGCGGCCAGATGGCGGCCATCGAGCAGCAGAGCAAGTTGCGCGAGGATACGCTCAAGCGCGAGCTGACCAACGTCGACCGCCTGCGCCGCAATGGGCAGATCACCGAGTCCGAGGCGCTCGCACGCAGCTATGACGCGCGCGAGACCGCGCTGCAGGGCGAGCTGGCGCAGGCCAAGCAGCTGGAGGAGCTGGCCGCCGGCAAGAAGGAAATGGCCGCGCGGCAGAAGTACCGCGGCGAGCGCGTGCGCATCGAGGCCGAACTCACGGCCATTGGCCAGGAGCGCATCAACGCGCTGCAGGACCAGAACGACCAGCTCTATCGGCAGCAGGCTGAGCTGGACCAGAAGACGCTGCTGGGTATCGAGCAGCGTATCGTGGCCGTCCGCCAGGAGACGGACCTGTACGGCCAGTTGCCTTCCACCATCGAGTCCGTCACGGTGGCTCGGATGCGCGAGCGCCGGGAGGCGATTGCGATGCTGGATCCCATGAGCGAGCAGCTCAAGGCGATCGATGCGGAGATCGAGGCGCGGGAGCGCCTGCGCGATGCGCTGTACACCAAGGAGGCCACCGAAGCGCACCACGACCAGGTCAAGAAGACCGAGGAGGAGTGGAAGCGGCTCTCCAACGAGCTGGGGCAGGGCCTGACGGATTCGTTCTTCCGGGCCTTCGAGTCGGGCAAGGACTTCGGCCGGACCTTCTTCGACGGCCTCAAGAACATGGCCAAGACCACGCTGCTGCGCATTCCCATCCAGTACGTGCAGAACGGCATCCTCGCCGCCTTTGGCATGGGCGGTACTAGCGGCACGGGTGGGGATGCCATCTCCGGCATCTCGAACCTGTACGGTGCCTATGACAAGCTGAAAACGGGTTACGGCCTGGTGTCGGGCTGGTTGGGCGGCGGTGGCGGTGCTGCGGCCACCGGCAGCATGTTCGGCGGTGCCGGCTTTCTGTCGGGCGGCATGTTCGGCGCCGGCGCCGGTGCGTCGATCTATGGCGGTGGCGCGGCGGGCGTCGCGTATGGTGC
Organism: Cupriavidus sp. 05L411; assembly: GCF_056398045.1. Classification (NCBI taxonomy): domain Bacteria; kingdom Pseudomonadati; phylum Pseudomonadota; class Betaproteobacteria; order Burkholderiales; family Burkholderiaceae; genus Cupriavidus; species Cupriavidus sp. 05L411. The sequence continues at coordinate 64,799 of NZ_JBFTOQ010000010.1, forward strand.
CAATGCCGGGCTGTCGCTGTATGGCACCGGCACGGCGATGTCGCTCTCGGGCGGCACCGCCGGTCTCGGTGCTGCGGCAGGCTCTGCCGGCGCCAGCAGCGCAGGCCTGGCCAGCGGGTTCAGCGGCGCGATGGCATCCGTGCCCATTGCCGGCTGGGTTGCGGCGGGGATGGCCGCGGCCGACTCGCTGTTCTCCAAGGGCTGGGACTACCAGAAGGTCGACGTGAACACGCTGGGCAAGGTGTACGGCGCGGCCACGTTTGGCGCCGACCGGCTCCTGCGCGGCATCGGGCTGAGCGATCGCGTTGCCAACCTGCTGTCCGGCGCCTCGACCATCACGGCGCTGTTCGGCCGCAAGAAGCCGGAAGTGCAGGCGTCGGGTATCGAGGGGACGTTCACGGCGGATGGCTTCTCTGGCCAGGGCTTTACCGACTGGAAGGCGAAGGGGGGATGGTTCCGCAGCGACAAGAAGTGGACCGACTACTCGGCGCTCGATGACCAGCAGTCGGCGATGCTTGGCGGGGCGGTCAAAGGCTCGCTGGGCTTCTATCGCAACCTGGACAAGCTCGCCGGCGGCGCAGGCCTGTCCGATCGCCTGGGGTCGTTCAGCTACAGCGTGCGGACCGATCTGCGCGAGCAGTCGGCGGTCGACCAGATGCTCAAGGACATGGCCAACTCCATGGGGCGGCAGCTGCTGCCCGAGCTGGAGCGCTTCCAGAAACAGGGCGAGTCGATCTCAGACACTGCGCAGCGCCTCACCGATGTGTTCTCGGCGACCAACATCGCCGCTTCGGTGCTGGGCAAGACCACCGAGCGCGCCTTCGGTGGGCTGGGGCTGTCGACTGCGCAGGTACGGCAAAGCCTGGTCGACCTGGCCGGCGGGCTGGAGGCCTTCAACAGCAAGGTGGCGGACTACTACGCGGGCTATTTCTCTGAGGAGGAAAAGATCGGCCGCCTGCGTGAGCAGCTGAACGGCAGCTTCCGCGAGCTGGGCTTCGTCATGCCCTCCACCCGGCGCGGTTTTCGTGACTTGGTGGAGTCGATGGACCTCAGCACGGAGGAGGGCCAGACGCTGTTTGATGCCCTGATGAACCTGGCGCCGTCGTTCGGCCAGGTGGCGGATGCGGCGGCCGCGGCGATGGAGGCCACCAAGGCCTTTAGCGACCAGGTCAAGGCGTTCCAGGATGGGCTGAAGCTGGGCAACCTGTCGACGCTCACGCCCGAACAGCAGTATGCGGAGGCCAAGCGGCGCTATGAGGAGACATCCTCCAAGGCGCTGGGTGGTGACGCTGACGCGCGATCGCAGTGGACGCAGATCGCGCAGGCCTTCCTGGAGGCCTCGCGGGCCTACTACGCCAGCGGTGGCAAGTATGCCGCTGACTTCGACCTGGTCAACGCCTTCCGCCCTGACGGCTCGCACGCCAACGGCCTCGCCTATGTGCCTTTCGACGGGTACCGGGCCGAGCTGCACGAGGGCGAGCGGGTGCTGACCCGGGCAGAGAACGTCCGGCTCAACCAGGCGCCGAATTGGTCGGAGTATGGCCGTGGCGGCAACGCTGCCCTGGTGGAGGAAGTCAAGGCACTGAGGGCCGAGCTGCAGGCGCTGCGCGATGACGGCCGCACGCAGGCCGTGGCGCGCATGCAGCAGGCGGAGGCGAGCCACCAGGAGGCTGTTGCGGTGGCCGGCAGGCAAGTCCGGCTGCTCGATGAGATGGTCAACGAGAGCAAACAATGACGATAGCGATAGAGGTAAGCGCCTGGCGGATCTCGGCCGCGGCGGTGGAGGTGCTGCGCTTCTCCAGCGCAGGCTTCACCACGCGGCCGACCGATACCCCGGGCAATGCGTATTTCGAGGGGCGCCTGCTCGAGCAGCCGCGGCTGTCGCGCACGCTGTTCGATCGGGCGACCACCTACGGCGCCTCGCGCGCCTCGGCCGGCAAGATCCGGCTGAACAACACCGGCGGCGGGCTGGACAGCCTGGTCACCGACTATGCGTTCGATGGCCGGCCTTTCACCGTGAAGGTGGGCCAGCCTGGTGCGCCGGTGTCGGGCTGGGCTACGGTGATGTCGGGGCTGCTCGATGACGTGAGCGCCGATGATGGCGCCATGAGTCTGCAGGTACGCGATCGCCTGGCTTTCCTGGGGCGGCCACTGGCCCGGCCAAAGTATGCCGGCAGCAACGTGCTCCCGGACGGCGTGGAGGGCACCAAGGACGATCTCAAGGACCAGTACAAGCCACGCGTCTATGGCGCCGTGCTCAATGTGCCGGCCAAAGCCGTCAACACCTCCAAGCTGGTGTACCAGGTGTCGGACCAGGCCTGCACCGTGAGCGCGGTCTACGACAACGGCGTCGCGCTCGCACGGGGCGCCGACTACGCCAGCCAGGCCGAGCTGCTGGCCACCGCGCCGGCGGCGGGCGCCTTCCGCTGCTGGCTTGGCCTGTTTCGGCTGGGGAGTACTCCGGCCGGCCAGGTGACTGCTGATGCCGGCACCGTCGAGCAGCGTGCTGGTGCGCTGCTCAAGCAGCTCGCCCTCGATGCGGAGATCGTGGCTGGCGACATCCAGGACGCGGACGTAGCGGCCCTCAACGCCGCCAATGCCGCGCCGGTCGGCGTGTGGGTCGACGGCGAGGTGAGCGCGCAGGCGGTGATGGATGAGTTGGCCAACGCCATCGGCGCCTGGTACGGCTTCGATCGCGTCAACCGGCTGCGCATGGGTCGCCTGACAGCGCCGAGCGGCGTGCCGGTGGCGCGCTGGTCGCCCAACTCGGTCACCAGCCTGGTGCTGCGTTCCGCCGGCGTGCCGAGCTGGCGTGCGGTGGTGCGCTTCGGCCGCAACTACACGGTGCAGGCACAGCCTGCCGGCAGCGTGGCGCAGGCACGCAAGGCCTTCCTGGCGCAGGAGTACCGGCAGACCGCGGTGGAGGTCGCGGCCGTCAAGATGGCGTGGCCCTCGTCGGAAGAGATCACGTTTGACTCGGCCCTGGTCGCCGAGGCCGACGCCGCAGCCGAGGCGGCCAGGCGCAGTGCGCTGTATAGCGTGCGGCGCATCCTGGTCGACGCGGAGATCCCGCTCTCGGAGCTGGGCGACCTGGTGGACCTCGGTGTAGTGGTCGCCCTGGATCACCCGCGCTACGGCCTCGCAGGCCGCCTGCTGCGGGTGATTGGACTGGATGCCGGTGTCGACTCCGACACCGTGAAACTGACATTGTGGGGGTAGGGTGGCGAACGTTCTCCTGGCGCATCCCAATATCGCCGATACCGGCAGCCTGAGCGGCGGCAACTGGCAGATCTCGCGCGACAACCTCAAGGACCGGCAGCTGTTCAAGGTCGCGCGGACAGCCACGGCGGCCAAGGCTGACACGCAGTTCACGCTGGATCTCGGGCGCAGCCGCCTGGTGTCGGTGGTGGCCATCGTGCGGCACAACCTGTCGACAGCCGGCAAATGGCGCTTGCGCGTGTCCAACGATGCGGGCTTTACCAAGCCGGTCTATGACAACGCCGTCACGATGCCGCTGGACGGCGGGCCTGGCCTGCAGATGGATTTCACCACGCAGACCTACCTGGCGTGGGATCCCGACTGGCAGTTGGCCTGGCCAACGCTGTTTCCGACCAGTGTGCTGGAATGGGAGGATGACAACTTCTGGACCGGCAGCATTACCGAGGAGGAGCGCAGGGAGTATCCGTCGCTGCTCCTGGTCGTGATGCCCAAGCCGATCGCCGGTCGCTATATCCGCCTGGAGGTGGATGACGAAACGAATCCGGATGGCTATATCGAGTTCGGGCGCATGTTCGTTGGCAGTGCCTGGCAGCCCATCTACAACGCCAACTGGGGTGCCTCGATCGGTTGGGAAACGGATACGGGGATGCAGCGCGCAATGGGTGGTGCTCCCTACTTCGACCGCAAGGCGGGCCGGCGCGTCACGCGCTTCACGCTGGGCTTTCTGTCGCGCGATGAGGCCCTGGGACGCATCTTCGAGATCCAGCGCAAGGCCGGCATCGATGGCGAGATCCTGCTCGTCTGGGACAAGGACGATGCCATCAACCTGCTGCGCCAGTCCTATCTCGGCCGCCTCCGTCAGTTGGGCCCAATCGAGCGGGTCTTTGTCGGCAATCACAGCAATGCCTTTGAAATCGAGGAGCTTTAATGACTAGCGTTACCTTTACGCCTGATGTCGGCGGCGACAACGTCACCATCGACGACAGCGATAGCGCCACCACAGGCCTCGGCAATGGTGGCCACCGCACGCGCTTCATGATCGCGCTCGCGCAGTTCATGAAAGTGGTGTTGTGGGTGAAGACCACGGCGACCTTGGTGCTGGGCTATCGAGATGCCGCGGCGACATCGGCCAGCCAGGCGCAAACCTACGCGGGGGCGGCGCAGGCGGCAGCGGGGATCCCGTCCTATGCGGCGAAGGGCAACTATGTGTTCACGGTCAATCCCGGGGCGACCGGGGTGGCATGGAGTAACGCGCTTACGCTGGCTGCCCTCATGGCCGACGCCCTCAGTGGCAAGACGGCGACGCTGACGCATACCCAGCCCCTGATTCGCTATGTGGAGAGCGACCAGGCCGGGGCTGTCGGTGTGTTTCAGACGCAGGTCGATGGGGGTTCCTTTGCTCTGTTGCGCAACACGGCCGCCGCGCGCGATTTCAGCACGTTTGTCGCCGAGCACCAGGTCAACGCTGCAGGTCGGCACCTGTTCGGCGGGGGTGCCGACAACAACACCGACAAGTTCCAGTTTCAAGGGGACTTGATGGTCACCGGTTACCTCAAGGCCTCCTTGAATGTGACGTGGACCTCGGATGCTCGCGTGAAGCGTGACATCGTGACGATCGAGGGCGCACTTGGCCTAGTGGAGCAGATGCGCGGCGTGCGATACACCCGTAGCGATATGGCCGATGGGCGCGAGCATGTGGGCGTGATCGCGCAAGAGTTGCGGGAGGTGCTGCCCGAGGCGGTCATTGAGGGCGCGGACGGCTTGCTGTCGGTTGACTACGGCACACTTGGGCCAGTGCTGATCGAGGCAGTGAAAACGCTATCGCTGCGCGTGCGCCAGTTGGAGGGGGTACGCGCATGACGACGCCAGCAGTCCCGCCCATCTCGCTCACGGACGTCGCTGCTGAGCTGCGGCACCCTAGCGTTGGTGAGCTGAACGCCGAAGACGTCAAGCGTCTGGCTGGCATCTCACGTCTCGCCACCTCGGTGTCGCTGTCGCAACTGCTTGGCAAGACGCGACCGTACTGGGGCGGCGTGACATCCGAGGTCAGCGGGTTGGACATCGGGTTCAGTGGCCCGACGTTCATTGGTTCTCTCGTACCTCAGATTGACGTGTACCTTGGTGGCGTGCAGATCAAGCAGTTCATGACTACTACGTACACGTTTGACTCGACCGTTCAGACAGCCTTGGTTTTCGTCTCTGATCCTGGCTTCCGAAACGCGATCAAGGCGCGGCTGCTCGACCTGGATTTCGGATTGATCCGCGAGGTGACGCTAAGCTACAACGCCGGGTCTGGGACCTGGCGTAGCCCGTCACTCCCAATTGGATCTGCAGACGCCACCCTATTCACCGGCGCCGGATCTTACCTGCTCGATCTGATCAAGCTGTAGCGCTTCACACAACGCATTTTTCTCGCCACCTTCGGGTGGCTTTTTCATTTGGAGGGCTGCATGCCAGCAGAAGACAAGTTCAAGTACCACACGCAGGGGCTGGATTCGCCGTCGCGTGACTTCGCGGTGGTCGTCAAAAGCGACACCGTCGATTTCGATGTGTTGCCGCGTGCGATCTATGTCGGTACCGGCGGCGACATCCAGGCCGTGCGCGAGGACGGGGTGGTGGTGCCGTTCCTGAACTACCCGGGCGGCCAGTATCTCCCCATCCGCTGCATCCGGATCAACGCTACCGGCACCACGGCCGGTAACTTCGTGAGGCTGTAATGCGGATCGGCATCGGGCTATCGATGGCGGCAAATGCCCCGCGGTATGACGCGGATGACTTGGCGAAGGGGACGCTTTCGCTCGACTTCACGGCAACCAACGAGCCGACCTTGCTGCTGGATTTTTCTGCCAACGACTATCGCACGTGGGTCGATGACCCGACCTGGCCTTACGGCGTGGCCGGCGTGTTTAAGAGGAAAGCATAACGATGCTGACAAATAAGAATTTCGGTGACATTGTCACCTTCACCCGGGCCTCGGCGCGCTGGCGCTTTAATAGCGGCGGGGTCCTGGTGCAGGACGCGGCCAATGTTCCGAGCTTGGACTATGACCCGATCTCGCTGGCGGCGCGCGGACTGCTGGTGGAGGAGGTGCGGACGAATTTGGTACTGAATTCCGGCGTCTTCACCGCCTGGAACGTACAGGGTTCGACGCTCGCGCCGCCTTCCGTGACAGCGCCGGATGGGAGTCTCGCCAGAAAACTGGTTTCCTCCGTCACTACGTCTACGGTTTGCCAGGCTTATTTCCCTTCGGTGCCTACAACGGCGGGTAGCACCTATTCCTTTTCCAGTTACTTCAAAGCTGGGGAATATACCGCTGCCTATCTGAACTCAAACCTGACGGGCGGCTATCTCTCGGCGGTGTTCGATCTGCTGACGGGAGCCACCAAGTCAGGCGCTGGATTGACCGCAAGCATGGCGCCGGCTGGCAATGGTTGGTGGCGTTGCACGGTCACCGGAGTCGCCGCGTCGACAGCGGCGCAAGTTGCGGTGGGCGGAGCTTCCAACTATGCCGGGGCCAATGCCGGCACAGGACCGGCAACCGGATCTGTATTTGATGGTGTCTCTGGTCTTTACATCTGGGGTGCCCAATTCGAGGCTGGCGCCTTTTCCTCCAGCTACATCCCAACCACTTCCGCGCAAGCGACTCGCGCTGCCGACAGCGTGATCATCGCCGACTTGAGCAAGATTGGCCTCAACCCGAGCGAGGGGACGATTTACGTTGAGGGCACCGCCCCTGCGCTACCTGCCTCTGTAGGATTTGCGCATTCGATCCAGTTGGACGCCGGCTCGTCTGCCGATCGGCTCTCGCTCTACCTGCGGCAGGCATCTGGTGGGCTTGCTGTCAATTGCTTCGCTGGCGGCGTGCAGCAGACGACGGGGCTGCAGCATCCGGCGTACACGCCCGGCACGGTGTTCAAGCACGCTGTGGCATACCGAGCAGATGGAATCGCGTCATGTGTCAACGGCGCTGCTCCGCTGACGTCTGCGGTGGGTGTGCTTCCGAGCAATCTATCGAAGATTCTTCTTGGTTGGGGGCGCGGTGCGAATGACTTTCTTAACGGGTGTCTTCGCAATGTCCGTTACATCCCGCGTCGCATGACCAATGCCGAACTCCAGAACCTGACAGCGTGAGGTGACTATGTTCCATGACTACTACCTGCGCGGCACCGACCGCGAAGCGACGCGCGCCGCTCTGCTTGCTGCTGGGTTCACCATCGATACGCATGGTGAGGACGGCGAGCTGCGCCGCGCTCCGGCCGATGGCGTCAATCTCTCGACGCTGGGCACGGTCTACCAGGGCGGCGAATGGGATGCCAATGGCAACGTGGTTACGCCGCCGGCAGCGATACCTGGCTGGCATGTGAATCTGCGTCTGGAGCGGCCGCTGTCGGCCGAGGAGGAGGCGCTGCTCAGCGAGATGCTGGTGGCACCGGATCCTGCCACGCCTTACCGGGTGTGGGCGGCATGAAGCTCTACCTCTGCCCCCTCTGCCTGGTGCTGCAGACGCAGCGCCTGATCCCGGCTGGTTTCGATGGCTACACCTTGGGTCCGGTGGTCCTGGTGCGGCCCGGTACCAGCGCCGCGCTCCTGGTGCATGAGCAGACCCACGCGCGGCAGTTCTGGCGCTGCCTCGGCTTCAATGGCTTGCTCTACCAGGTGAGCCGCCGCTGGCGCCTACGCCTCGAGCTGGAGGCCTACCGCGCGCAGCTGGCGGTGGCCGGCCCGCCGGCGGCGCTGCAGCTCTCGGCGGCCCTGGCCAGCCAGTACGACCTGGACATCACGCAGGAGGAGGCCTACCGCCTGATCACGGCCTAGCACGCCAGCTGCACCACCACGGGCCACCCTGCGGGGTGGCTTTTTCTTGCCCGCTGCGCGCGGGCTTTTTCAATTCGAGGTCATGGATAAATCAACCTTTCAGAAGGCGGCCGGCATCAACGATGCCCTGGCCGAGCGTTGGTGGCCGCACGTCGACGCCGCGCTGTTCGAGTTCGGCATCCTGCTCCCTCACCGGGTGGCGGCCTGGATTGCACAGGTCGGCCATGAATCGAAGGGCTTCTCCACGTTGGCGGAGTCCTTCGATTACTCGGTGGGCGGGCTGCTGGACACGTTCGACAAGCGCCTGTCGCCGGCGCTGGCCAAGACCCTCGGTCGCCAGGCCGGCGAGCGCATGGTGCCGCTCGAGCGCCAGCAGCGCATCGCCAGCATCGTCTACGCCGGCCGCTATGGCAACGGAGACGCCAGCACCGGCGATGGCTGGCGGCACCGTGGCCGCGGCCTCAAGCAGATCACGTTCCACGACAACTACATGGCCTGCGGCCAGGCGCTCGGCGTTGACCTGGTCAGGCAGCCGGAGCTGCTGGCTACCGACGACCGGCTGGCCGCGCGCTCGGCTGGTTGGTTCTGGTTCGCCAACGGCTGCAACCAGCTGGCCGACGCCGGCGACCAGCGCGCACTGACGAAGCGCATCAACGGTGGTTACAACGGGTTGGACGACCGCCTGCAGCGCTACGTGCGCGCCAAACAATTCATCCAAGGATAAGGGTCCACATGCAAGAACACGAAAAGAGCCTTTTTATGCTGCTGGTGCTGGGCGCAATGATCGGGCTGGGCAAGCTGCTGGCCAGCGACGAAACGATCACCGTGCGCCTGGCGATCGGGCGGGCAGTGATGGGCGCAGCGACTTCGATGGTGGCGGGCATGGCGCTGATCCAGTTTCCCGGCCTCAACCCGGTGGCGCTGGTGGGCCTAGGGAGCGCGCTGGGCATCGTTGGCTCGCAGGCCCTGGAGAGCTATTTCAAGCGCAGGCTGCGCCAGAGCGAGGGCCGCCATGGCAAAGGCGCTTGAGTTTCTAGCCGCCTGGAAGAGCCGCCTGGTGGCGGCTTTTCTCGTGGTGGCCGCCGGCGCGGTCCTGGGCGGTTCGCTCGCCTGGTGGCTGCAGGGTAATCGCTACGGGCGTGAGCTGGCCGAGCTGCGGCTGGAGATCACCCGCGAGCGGGAGGCTGCTGCGCGAGCGGAGGCTGACCAGGTGACGAAGTACCGCGGGCTGGAGCGCGCGGCCGGAGAGGCGATTGCGGCCGTGGTGGCCCATGCCAAAGAGGAGAGAGATCGTGAAGAAAACGCTGCAGCTGCTGCTCGTGCTGAGTACCTGGCTGGCACTCGCCGGCTGTCCATCGCCGTCCGTTCTTGTCAGGCCAGCGGTGGCGCCTCCGCAGATCCCGGCGCTGCCGGCGGACCTGGCGAAGCGCGAGCCGAACTTGCTCCAGAGGCTGCAGCAGCTCTCGACGCCATCGCCCGAGACGGCGACCGCGGGATCCGCGACGCCAATGCCTGCATCGACGCTTACAACGCCGTCCGCGACACGCTGAACCAGGCGCAGCAGTAAAGACAGGGCGGCCGCTAGCGGTGTTAGAGCACCGCCGGCGGCCGCCGGACACACTGAACTCACCAGTGAGCCAAGCCAAGGCCCTGCCACCTTCCTAGGAGGCGGGCGAATCATACCAAAATGTGAAAGGCTCACCACAATGGCAACACCCATCATCCCTTGGATCGGCGGCAAGCGCCGTCTGGCCGATACCCTGCTTTCCCGCTTCCCGGCGCACGAGTGCTATGTGGAGGTGTTCGCCGGCGGCGCCGCGTTGTTCTTCATGCGGCCGCCGGCGTCGATCGAGGTTGTCAATGACGTCAATGGCGAGTTGGTCAATCTCTACCGCGTGGTGCAGCACCACCTGGAGGAGTTCGTGCGCCAGTTCAAATGGGCGCTGACCAGCCGCACCGTGTTCCAGTGGCTCAAGGACACCCGGCCGGAGACGCTGACCGACATCCAGCGCGCCGCGCGCTTCTACTACTTGCAGCAGGCCTGTTTCGGTGGGAAGGTGGCCGGGCAGACGTTTGGCACCGCAACCACCACACCGCCAGGCTTGAATCTCCTGCGGCTGGAGGAGAGCCTGTCGGCCGCCCATCTGCGCCTCGCCAATGCCTATGTCGAGCACCTTGACTGGACTGAGTGCATCCGGCGCTATGACAGGCCGCACACGCTGTTCTATCTGGATCCGCCCTATTGGGAGACCGAGGGCTATGGCGTCGACTTCCCGCTCGCGCAGTACGAGCGCATGGCGGAGGTGATGCGCCAGCTTAAGGGCAAGGCGATTGTTAGCCTGAACGACCACGTGGAGATTCGGCGCATTTTTGCCGGCTTCCAGATGGAGACGCTCGACATCAACTACCAAGTGGGCGGTGGCGACAAGCTGGCCGCGCGGCGCGAGGTGATCATCTACAGTTGGGACCGCCAGGCTGAGCCGGCCGGTTTGTTCTAGGCTTGCCCTGGGAGGGGGGTGCCCCCCTCATCGGTTGGAAAATAGATCTTTGCCGTTGCACTAGCAAGCTCTTCCGGACCGCCAGTGTAAGCATCGACACCAAGTTCCTTTTTTGTTTTTTCGTAAATGTGATATGGATCTAATTCTCGATCTGTCAGTAGAATGACTTTCTGTTCAAATTCAGTATTGATCGATTTTGCCAATTCTATTTCTTCTGGGCTAAAGGAATTTAGTTTTGTTATGAGAATAAATGTTTTGAAGCGTTTTTTTGGAAGAGCCTGCGCCACGCGACGTAGATTTTCAACCTCGCGCTGCAATTCGCTGAAATCAATTGTGCGATCTTTGCATTCTCCAAGAATGACAACCGTCTTTCTGGGGAATGGTCGATCCATCATCCATATGAAATCTATTTCGCACTCGTTCAGATTGCTGGTTGGTTTCTTGAGCTCTAAGGAGGGCGAGTATAGGACTTGATTTGATGGTCCTGTTAAGTTGGCGCCCAACTGCTGGAGTGTCAGTACGACCGGGATCGCACCTTGAGCATTCTTCTCAATGCCGAGTATCCCAGATCGGCGATAGTGCCAGGAGCTATTGACCAATTGTCGGGTTGCGTTGTGCTCTTCACCACACAGTTCGCAAATAACGCTCTGACGAAGTGCATCAAGGGCGATCCAGCTGTCGAGGTTGCAGTTCGGGCATTTTATCTCTGCCCCAATACGAAACAGGCCTTTTTCAACTAGGTGCGCAAAGACGTCGGAAGGTAGTAGGTCCGTCTGCGTGTCTCGCGGCTCTATATAGAGATTAGCATGATCGCTAAATTTCGCAGTCGGGTTGTCGGGGTCCGTGTTGCCAATGAGTTGTATTGCTCCATTTTTGGTGAAGCTGGCGGAAGGGCCGTGTGTCTTCAGAAGTCTGCGGACACCCGGAATCTTAAATGCCCTGGCTCCTTGTAGTCCGCCTAGTCGCGAGATTAGTTGTTTGGTAATAAGTCCACCGGAGCTCAACTTGGAATCATAGCCTGCCATCGAAAGGACTTTCTCCATTAACTTTGCCACAGGAAGTGCGCGAATGGAGGCGTCGGTGTCAGTCGCACGGATGATAAGCCCAATTCTCTCAGATCCGACGCGAAAACCGTCGTGGCGAAAATGCATGGTTCGCCCGTAGAATTCGTTCAATTCCGGAATGTAGGGGACCCTAAATGTGTGGCGCTCATCGCCATGCAGACCGCCAACAAAAGAAATGGATGCCAAAAGTTGCTGAGTATGGAACCACAGATTGCTTGATAACGGCTTTTCTGCTAACTGAAATGAAACACTAGGCTGCCCCTGCTGTTTGCCTACTACTCCGAGTACAGATGCCTTGCCAATGGTCATCGACGGGGGGCGAACATTGCGTCCATTCCAGCTCAGATCGACAATATTAAATTGAACCGGATGAATGCCGGGGAAAATGTCATTAACGTTGTCGAGATGGTCACCCCCGGTCCATACCCCTATATGTCGCTCATGTTCTCTGGCGTTTGGGCGGAGATTTGCACGCATGAGAACATCCCATTTAGGTATCACTTCAGAATAGCGGGGTAAATGATTTTGGTCTATAAACCAGAGGGGGATGTCTGCCGCCCGAAGATTCCAGTGGCACACTAGATCAGTGAGTTTGGTGCTGTCCCCAACATAGAAGCCAGGGCGATCCCACCCGGATGCCCGTACGTCGTAATCGCGTTCGAAGGAAAATCTAGAAAAAGCGGCTACGCTCAGTTGATCTAGAAGGATGGATGGGATGGGGGAGGAAGATTCAATTTTCTGCTCTGTCGCCGATCCAGCGTCGCAAAAGAATTGGGTATAGTCAATGGTCGTGAGTTCAGTGCTTGGATATTCGCCGAACTGTACAAGAAAAATATCCGACAATGGATCATCCTTCGACCACGTGTGATATCTAAGATTGGTTTCTGCGTGATGATTCCAGTGGGGAGTGGTGCGGTAATGCACTAGCGCGTTTTGAATATCAAGGAAATTGCACTGCGCTTCATCTCCATTCTTAGTGAACAAGCCTTCAGAGAAAAAAGGTTTGTGCAGGTGTGGAAACTTCTTTTCAAGCTCAAGGACTTCTTTTGAATCGCCAATTGGGAAGATGAGGTCAACGCGATATAAATCGATAAGACGTCTTGCTTCTTCCTCCTTGTCTGCAAAAACGATTGGATTAAAGCGACCACCCCACAAGCAGTAAGATAATCTTATCGCCTCGCGAAATGCTGAGAAGTCGGTGGAGTGAATTGCCCACGCGACGCGTAGGGATCGATACGAAACGTCGACTCGAAGGGTGTCCATGTCTTTGGGAGTAATGTCAGCGCAAATGACTATTGATTGGGCGATTGCGTCTTACTTATCGTTTTCGCCATGAGCTGTCGCGGCGCAGGCTCCGCATCCATTTTATCGGCGCCGTAGGGCACGAGGAAACCGCGCGCCCGTTCAGTATCCCGGCACGTCAGCCAATCATCCCACTCGGCCCTAGGCACGATTACGATCATGCGTTTTTCCTTGCCCGGGGCATGGAAGCGGTTCATCAGTGGGTGTTTGTCCGAGTTGATGGTCAGCATGGTGAAGCTGAACACCTCTGCGCCGGCCTCGCCTGGCCAGGCGCGCCAGAGGCCGGCAATCGCGAACTCCGGCTCGTCCTTCAGCCAGATCCGCCAGCGCACGGACTTGGGTCCGGCCTCGTAGTTAGGCTCGTAGAAGCTGGTGGCCGGCACCAGGCAGAGCTGCCCCTTCTTCCACGGCCCCGAGAATGACCGCTTCTCGCCGACCGTCTCCGATCGCGCGTTGGTAGTGTCGAATTTGGCCACGCCGGGCGGGATCCGGGTCTTGGGCACCATGCCGAATGTGCCCACCAGCGCCTGGCGCGCGCCGTTGCCGTTGCCCACGATGATCGGCGCGGCGTAGTCCGGCCAGGTCTCGGGCGGATAGTCCAGGGGCGGCGGCTCGACACCGAAGACATCGCGCAGCAACTGGCGCTGCACCGGGGCATAGTTAGTGCACATGCGGTCTCCTATCCGTTGCGCCGGCGGCGCGCCTCGCGCTTCGACATTGGCTGGGCTCTGTCGAAGATCTCTTCCTGCCTGGCCGCGTCGTCCACTAACCACGTCTCTCTCGCCAGATCCCTGCGCAGCGCGGCAAGAATGATGTGGAAGGCCGTCGCGGTCAGTTGGCTATCGTACAGCGGGAAGCACGAGGCGAACTGGTCGGCTCGCCGGGCCAGCGCCTGCAGCCGCGCCACTTCCCACAATAGCCGGCGGACCTCAGGCGTTCGATTGCTCTGGTACATGGCGCATCTCCGCTTCAGTGAGCGCCGGTGGGTATCGAGGGTCGGGCGGGCGCGGTGCAGGATCGGCGAGGCCTCGTGCCCAGTCCCGGGGGACGTCTCGAGGATGCATGACGGATCAGACCCGAGGGAATCGGGCCTTGAGCGGTGGCTTCACAATTGGCCGAGCCACCCTGAACCGGTGGTGTTGGCCATCTGCGTCGAAAGATAGGTATTCGGCCAACCAGACCATAGCCTGGAGATGGCGGGTCTCGACGCCCTGCACAGTCACTGCGTCGCCCGACACTAATATAGTGTCGCAGGGGAGGCGCAGTTCGGCCACGTCGCCCGGTAGGAACTCGGACTCGAGGAAGATCGATGCGGCCTTATAGGTCACATTGAGCATGATTGGCTCGCAAAAACACTGTATGGATGTACAGTATAACTTCATCCAATAACAGTGGGGTGACTGACTCGTGAACCGCATGCTGCCGTGCGTAACTTTTGCGCAACTAGTTGGATGGAATCGTGGAAACCTGAGGCCCAACAAGGGATGGCGGTGATTTTCTGACCTGCATGGGGTGCAGGTGGTCGGAGGTTCAAATCCTCTCGCCCCGACCAGTATCAAGAAAAACCCGCACAGCGATTGTTGTGCGGGTTTTTTGTTGCCTGTTCAAAACGCCGGCATTTGGCCCGACCAAAACACGCGGCAACGAGCATCATCGAATTCGCCTTAATCTTTTCGAATCGACGCAGCCATCGCTGCCACGCGGTTATCCCTTCACGGCATCGTCGGCGAGGTCACGCCAGGCCGATGACGCTGCCTTGCCCCACATGGCCCGATACGAATCGGCCGGGTCTTCGCGAGTGGCATGGTGCGGCTCGCCATCTGTGCGAAAACGTAGCGGCGTCCAGGCCATCCGGCGAGCCAGAATGGGTGAATTTCTAGCTTTTCTCGGCGCACAGATTGCTGACGCCGTAGTCAATTACATTGGCTACACCCGGAGTCGGGCGAAGCATCTCTACTTCTGGATATCTGGCCTGATCATCCTCGCCTGCCTTGCCGCGCTGGTGATGGCGCGCGGATAGCGCTAAACGGACTAGTGCATCTGTCCGATGCCGTTGCCGGCGAAATGTTTCACCATTGGATGATGGCCGCCGTTGGCGATCCCACCGGGGTCTGAGCAGCTCCCTACATCACGGAGTTTGCTCCACAGTGGAGAGCGCCATGATGCCACCCGTGAAAACCAAGCACACCAACCTCGTGGTCGGCGAGCCCCTGGACTGGGATGCCGCCAGGGACGGGGAATTCTCGGGGCTGCCGGTGCACCTCGATGTGGCGCGTGGCGTGATGCACTCTTTCTGGCAACCCACGGAGCAGGACATTGCCAACATACTGGCAGGCACGCCCATTCGCTTGTCCGTGTTCGGTGAGGTGCACCCGCCCGTTGCGGTCGCGGTGACCAATGACGTGGCGGGCTAGCGAAGCCCCTTGCCGATCAATCCAGCCAATCAGGTTTGTCGCGAAGGCGCGGCGGACTCTACAATCAATCCATGGACCGCGTGGTGCGCATGTCTTTCCAGGCAGACGTTTGCTGTGCACAGGGTCCCGGGGCACTGGTTTGGCCGGATGCCGTTTACCGCGTGTAACGCATACGATAGGAGTAAGGGATGGTCAAACGCGAGCGCGCCGCCAGGGCCTTGCAGGACGAGGTGAGCAGGCGCATCCAGCGTCTTGATGACATTGTGGAGGATGGCGCGAAGATCCGGGTGCCGGCACCGCAAGCGCATGCACGCGATGCGCGCGGGCGCAACTGGGATATGAAGGCCTTCGGCAATGCCGCGGGTTATGAGAGGAGTATCCGGGCCGTGGTGGACAAGGCGCGTGACGAGTTCGACCTGACCGAGGTGCCGGGCCAGCTGAGCGCTGATCCCTTTGGCACTCCGCCCTCGCTGGAGTGAGCGTTTCGTTGGAGTAAGGCATGCACGCTTGCGATCTCTGCCATCTTCTCGTTGGTGCGCCGACCACGGTGGAACCGCATGAGAACCTGGCCGCATCGGGTGCGGGCGCACTTGGCATGGACATCAACTCGCGCTGGGTGGACCGGCCCTGGCGCTGCACGGTCTGCGGCGCCTGGATGTTCCAGAATGCCGCCCACGGCGAGCCGCCCAATGTCTGGCGCATGGGGCGCCGCCCACAGGATCGCCCGCAGGACCGGACCTAGGCCCGGCAGCCCCTTGCCCCGGCTGGCCGGACGCTGCGCTGCGGCATGCTACGATGGCCGGCAAAGGGAGACGCAATGAATGAATCCAGAACACAGCATTACCGAGGCTACGTGATTTTGATCTCGGTACAGCAGCATGAGCGCGGATGCCTGGTGAGTGCCTCGATCGTCCAGGAGGCCAAAGGGGCGGTGCGCAATCCGTCGCCGCTGCAGTCGTGGGTGGGGCATGAGCAGGGCGAACTCATGGAGGTCGCTGACCGGGCGCAGGCACGCGCCTGCCGGCTGATCGATGCGACGGTGGACCATGTTGCCTATGCCGCGGGCTGACTGATTGATCCTGGTGGCCTGGCGGGCCTTCCTGGCCATGCATTGGCTCGGGCAGAAGTTTCGCCGGCCAGCCTACATGGCGCGGGATCGCTGTCGTTAATCCGGGTATGAACTCATTCGATGCTTCCGAAGAATCCGCCGCAAATGCCGATGCCATGGGGTGGGGCTCATCACCGCCCCATGTGCTGGCCGCGGTGCTCAATACCGCCCTGGCCGCCGAGGACCTGAACGGCTTTGCCGCGCTGTTGTCCGACATGGCCCGCGATCGCGGCCTCAAAGGCGCGCGTGGCTCGCACCAGTCCATCTACGACATGCCCTACGCCAGCTTGTTGCCGCGCCAGCAGCATCTGCTGGCGGATGCGTTCGAGCTGCTCATCCGCCTGGGCCTGGAGTTGCAGCCGCGCAGGCCGCGCATGCTCGGCGACAGCCCGGGGAGCCTCCTGGCGCACGGCAGCCACGAGATCCCTGCCGACTAGATACCACCACGATCTGAGCAGTAGTGCGCCATGGCGGACACGGCGGCGAGGCTGCGTGCTAGCATCTCGCGATCAACCAGATCGCCGCCCCGACGGCGACGTATCACCCGGACAGATGCCGATCCCGGCCGGGTGATGATGCTGACACGGCACGCGCGCGCACGGCCGTGGTGTTCGAGGGGAGCGATCGCGTGTTGTGGAGGTTGCAATGAACGAAGACGAGCCTTTCGGGGTAGTGTTCGAGGATTATCGCGTCATCTGGGTAGCCGAGCGTTTGCAGGATGGCACATGGACGGCGCGCTATTGCTGGAGTCCGGGTACGTCGGAGGCATCCGGCAAGGCGCTTCAGGCCGCAGTGCTCAGCGGCAAGTCCAAGCGGCTGCTGGGCGATTTCAAGACCGAAGAGGAGACCGTCGATGCCATCAAGGCGGCGGTGCTGCTGGAGGCGAAATGGGGCCGGTGAATCCTGGCATCAAAGCCTAAGGTCCAAAAGGGGCCTAGGGTCCAAAAGAAGCCTTAGGCCAAATATGGCCTAAGGCTTGGAAAGCTCCGGCAGCACGATGCTGCTCCATTTCCACGTCCATATGCCTTGGCGCGTCAGGCCAATGAGAATGCGGTCGCCATTGTCCTTGGTGGCCGAGGCTTCCACGGTGTTCAGCGCCCGATAGGACAAACTGTATTTAAGCGCGTCCTTGGCGGCTTCCTCCTTGGCGTGCCCGGCCGGTTCGCCCTTGTCTTCCGCAGGTGCGGGGGCAGGGCGCGCTGGGGGGGCTGGCTGCGGCGCCGTGGCGGGCTTCTCGCCGGCCATGAGCGCCATGACGCCGGCGGGCGACACCATGGTGTCGATCATGGTGTTGATGACCGCCAGGCCGATTGCCTGCCCGATGCCGGCAAAGGGGGTGTTCTGCAAGGCGGGCGTGCCGAGCTTTTGCTGCAGGGACAACGTCAGCTGCGCCTTCAGGCTTTCCCGCAGGGCCGGATAGTCGACATAGCGGGAGAACTTGTCGGCATCGCGCGTTTCGATGGCAGAGCGCATCTGGTAGAGCGCCCAGTAGGGGCTGGCGTAGCTGGTGGCAGCGACAACGATCGCCGCAGCAATCGCGGCTTTGACGGGTTTGTTCATCGGGGGTCCGGTGCAAGCGCGCTGGCTAAGGCCCCCATTGTCGCCAATCGGCCGCGCCTGCGTCTACCCGGCTTGCTGGCTGCGTTCCAGCAAGCCGATTTCCCGTACCGCCACCGACAGCATCGACAAGCCGGCCGCGCCCGATGCGCGCTGATCCGCCAGCATGCGCGAGAAGCGCTCGATCTGTGCCTGGCGCCCGCCACGCCATGCCTCGATCAGTCTTGCCGGCGTATCCAGTTCCTGTGGCTGCGCCAGCACGCTGACCGTGAGCGCGCGCTTGAGGCGGTCGAGGTCTTCGAGCGTCGTGGTGCGTGCCAGCAAGTCCCAATGGCTGTCGGCTGGCAAAGCCAGGGCGCGTTCGCGCAGCCAGCTAAAACTGAACTCCGTATCGAGCGCGAAATAGACTCCCGCCACCAGCGCCAGGCTGCGCTGCGTGGCCGCCGCCACGTCGGCGATATCCAGTGCCGCCGCGGAGATTTCCCCCGCAGCCACGCGCAGGGCCAGTTCATCGTCCACGCCGGACTGGGTCAGGTCCTGCCGCCATTGCGCCAGCGCGGTGGCCTCTGGCCCGGCCAGCAGTGCGGGTAGCTGCGGTGTGAGCCAGGCCGCGGCTTCGGCGTAGCGCGCGCTGTCGCCATCGGTGGGGCCGCCCGCGTGCGGATGCCGCAGGAACCACAGGCTGGCGTGGTCCAGCAGCCGTCCCACGGCGACGAACATGCGTGCCTGCACGTCATCGTCGACTTGGTTGTCCAGCGCATCGATGCGCAGCCAGAGCGGGTCCAGGCCGAACACGTCGCGCGCAATCAGGCAGGCGCGTACGATGTCCGCGGGCCGCGCATCGGTTTCTTCCTGCATGCGGTGGACAAAGGTGGCGCCGATGCGGTTGACCAGCGTGTTGGTGAGGTGCGTGGCCAGGATCTCCCGGCGCAGCGGATGGCGCAGCATGGTGTCGGCGTGCCGCTCGCGCAGCGGCTGCGGGAAATAGGCGGGCAGGAGGCCAGCCACCAGCGGGTCCTCTGGCAGCGCAGACGTGAGCAACTCGTCGTACAGCCACATCTTGCTGTAGGCAAGCAGCACCGCGCGTTCAGGCGAGGTGAGGCCCAGCCCGGCGGCCTTGCGCTCACCCAGTTCGTCCTCGGTCGGGAGGAATTCCAACGCGCGCTTGAGGCGGCCGGCGCGCTCCAGCCACCGGATCAGCCGGCCCTCCGCATCGAGCAGCGCGGCGGCGTTGCGCCCGGCAACCGACAGCGCCTGGCTTTGGTAGTAGTTGTCCTCGAGCACAAGCAAGCCGACTTCGTCAGTCATTTCCGCGAGCAGCTTGTTGCGTTGCTTCTCGGTCATCTCGCCGTCCGCTACCACCAGTCCCAGGAGGATCTTGATATTGACCTCATGGTCGGAGCAATCGACGCCGGCAGAGTTGTCGATCGCATCAGTGTTGATGCGCCCGCCATTGAGCGCGAACTCGATGCGGCCAAGCTGCGTGAAGCCAAGGTTGCCGCCTTCGCCCACCACCTTGCAGCGCAGCTCGGCGCCGTTGACGCGCACCGCGTCGTTGGCGCGATCGCCCACTTGCAGATGGCTCTCGCGGCTGGATTTGACATAGGTGCCGATGCCGCCGTTATAGAGCAGGTCGACTGGGGCCAACAGGATCGCGTGGACCAGTTCGGCGGGCGAGAGCACGCTCGCGCTGATGCCAAGGCTCGCCTGCACCTCCGGCGTAATCGCAATGGTCTTGGCGGTGCGCGGAAACAGCCCGCCGCCGGCGGAGACCAGGCTCATGTCATAGTCGGCCCAGCTCGAGCGCGGCAACTCGAACATGCGCTGGCGCTCGCGCAAGCTGGCGGCGGGGTCGGGGTTGGGGTCGAGGAAGATRTGGCGATGGTCGAACGCGGCCACCAGCTTGATATGGGGCGACAGCAGCATGCCGTTGCCGAACACGTCGCCSGACATGTCGCCGATGCCGGCGACGGTGAAGTCCGTCGATTGGATGTCGACGCCCATCTCGCGGAAATGGCGCTTGACCGATTCCCAGGCGCCGCGCGCCGTGATGGCCATCTTCTTGTGGTCATAGCCGACCGAGCCGCCCGAGGCAAACGCGTCGCTGAGCCAGAAGCCGTACTCGGCGGAGATCGCGTTGGCGTAGTCGGAGAAGCTGGCCGTGCCCTTGTCGGCGGCGACCACCAGATAGGGGTCGTCGCCATCTTCACGCACCACTTCCGGCGGCGGCACCAAGGTGCCGGCGACGCGGTTGTCGGTGACATCGAGCAGGCCGCGCAGGAAGGTCTGGTAGCAGGCGATGCCTTCCTGCAGGAAGGCATCGCGGTCGTTCGCTGGCGGCGGGCGCTTGACCACGAACCCGCCCTTGCTGCCTACCGGCACGATCACCGTGTTCTTCACCATCTGGGCCTTCATCAGCCCCAGCACCTCGGTGCGGAAATCCTCGCGCCGGTCGGACCAGCGCAGGCCGCCACGCGCCACCGGGCCGCCGCGCAGGTGCACGCCTTCCACGCGCGGGGAGTAGACCCAGATCTCGAACATCGGGCGCGGCTCGGGCAGGCCGGGCACCAGCGCGGGGTTGAACTTGAACGACAGGTAAGGGCGCGGCCCGCCGTCGGGGCCGCGGCGGAAATAGTTGGTGCGCACCGTGGCGTTGATCACGCCCAGGAACAGGCGCAGGATGCGATCTTCGTCAAGGTTGGGCACCTGGTCCAGCTCCGTGCCGATGGCTTGCTGCAGGCGCTCGCAGCGCGCGGCGCGGGCGTTTTCCGTGGCGGGATCGAAGCGCGCGACGAACAGTTCCACGAAGCGCGAGGCGATAGCCGGGTTGCCGGTCAGCGCCCGCTCGATATAGGCATCGCTGAAGGTCGACCCGACCTGGCGAAGGTAGCGGGCATAGGCGCGCAGGATGGTCACGTCGCGCGCGGCGAGTTCGGCGCGCAGCACCAGGCGGTTGAAGTCGTCGTTCTCGATCTCGCCGTTCCAGGCGCGCGCGAAGGCGTCCTCGAACAGCGCCTTGATGCGCGCGATATCGGCGCCAAGGTCGATGCCGGCCGCGATCCCATCGGCCATTTCCAGTCCGAAGTCATGGACCCACACCGGTGCCGCGCCGTTGGGCTCGATCAGGTAGGGACGCTCTTCGTCCACGCGCACGCCAAGGTGCTCCAGCATCGGCAGGCTGAGCGACAGCGCGATCGGCTCGCGAGCGCGGTAGACCTTGAAGCGGAATGCGCCGGGCGCGGCTTCGATGGGCCGGTACAGGTTCATGGCGATCCCGCCGGTGGCCTGTGCCGCCTCCATCAGCTCGATGTCGCGCACGGCGATGCGGGCCGGGTAGTCCTCGCGGTAGCCGGCCGGGAAGGAGTCGCCATAGCGGCGCAGCAGGCGGTTGCCTTGCTCCTCGCCGGTGCTGTCGAGCAGGGCGGCGGCAAGGTCGTCCTGCCAGCGGCGGGCGGCTTGCACGATGCGCTCTTCCAGCTCGTCCGGGTTGACCTCGGGCATGGTGCCAGGCTCGCCGCGCACGATCAGCTGGATGCGCGCGAGCGGCGACTCGGAGAGTTGTGGCGTGAACTCGCAGTTGTTGCCGCAAAAGGCGGTCATCAGCAGCTTCTGGATGCGCTGGCGCAGATCCGTGTTGTACTTGTCGCGCGGCACGAACACCAGGCAGGAGACGAAGCGGTCGAAGCGGTCGCGCCGCACGAACAGGCGGATGCGCTGATGCTCCTGCAGGCGCAGGATGCCCAGCGTGATATGGAACAGTTCGTCTTCCTCGGCCTGGAACAGTTCGTCGCGCGGGTATTGCTCGATGATGGTCACCAGCGACTTGTAGAGATGGCCCTTGGTCAGGAAGCCCGCGCGCGCCAGGATGTTGCCGAACTTGCGCCGCACCAGCGGGATGTCCTCGCACGACATCATGTAGGTGGTGGAGGTGTAGAGGCCCACGAAGCGCCGCTCGCCAAAGAGCTTGCCGTTGGCGTCCGTCAGCTTGATGCCGACGTAGTCCAGGTAGCCGGGCCGGTGCACGGTGGAGCGCGAATTGGCTTTGGTCACGAAAATCGGCGACCTGTCTTCGATGACCGAGGTGGCCGCCGCGGGCAGCTCGGTCAGCGTCTCCTCCTCGGGCGGGTGCAGGCTTTCGCTCAGGATGCCGGTGCCGGAGCCGGGCACGCCGCGCAGGTAGTAGCGGTCGTCCTGGGCGACCAGTTCATAGTCGCGCTGGCCGAGGAAGGTGAAATGCTCGTCCAGCATCCACTGCAGGAAGGCGCAGGCTTCTTGTGTATCGGGCCGGTTGCCATCCGGGCCCTGCACCAGCATGTCGATGGTGGCGCGGGTGATGGCGGTCATGGCCGGCCAGTCTTGCACCGCGGCGCGCACGTCGCCCAGCACGCGGGCAATGCCGTTGCGCAAGGCCTCCTGTGTGGCGGTGTCGCCGCAGCGGTCCACTTCGAAATGGATGAAGGATTCGAGCCGGGGACCGCCGGCGGGCTCGCTCGCTGTGGTGTCGCCCTCGCCGCCCAGGCCCACCTTGGCGATGGTGCCATCCGCGTTGCGCCAGACCCGGAAGACCGGGTGGATCGCGGAATGCAGGGCCAGCCCCAGCCGGTTGATCTCCATGGTGACGGAGTCGACCAGGAACGGCATGTCGTCGTTGACGATCTCCACCACCGAGTGGTCGGAGTGCCAGCCGTGCTGCTCGAGGTTGGGGTTGTAGACGCGCAGCCGCGCATTGCCCGAGACAAAGCGCTGGGCGGTCTGCCAGTGCGCCATGACCGCGCCATAGAGATCGGCCACGTTGCGCTTGAGCAGGTCTTCGGCGTCGGCCAGGTCGTAGTAGTGCCGCAGGAATGGTTCGGCCTGGACGAACATGTCGCCGGGCAGGCGGCCCTGGGCGAACTGCATCAGGTCGGCCAGCAACTGGGCCTGTCGCGCTTCGCTTTCCGCCAGCATGGTGTCTCCCCCAGACGGCTGTTTTGGCAGTCCGTTGCCGGCACAGGCACCGCGCGACGCGCGTCGTGTGTTGCCTGCGTCCTGGCAGCATGACCGTGCTAACTACTGTAGAGCATAAAGGGCGGCACCGCGCACAATGTGCGCGGGCTGGCTTTGCCCGCTCCGGGCTGGTGCGGGCGTTGGGATGTATGAGATTTACGACTGGTTTTCATGATTTTATATCGCCGCAGGAATGTGCCTGCCGTGGCTACACTGCCTGTCTGCGCCTTACCCGCCGGTAGGAAGCGCGAGCCGAACTGGGCGCCTGGCCTTGTCGCGGCGCGCGGCGCGGCCTCACTGGCCGGGACGGGCATTATGGAGACATAAGATGTACAAGGAACGTATCCGGCTGGCCAGCCTGCTCGACAAGGTCATGCCGGCCGAGGCCGCGGCGGCGATGATCCGGGACGGCATGACCGTAGGCATGAGCGGCTTCACCCGCGCCGGCGACTGCAAGGCGGTGCCGCAAGCGCTGGCCAGGCGCGCGGCGCACGAGCCGCTGCGCATCACGCTGATGACTGGCGCCTCGCTGGGCAACGACACGGACAAAATGCTGGCCGAGGCCAATGTGCTGGCGCGGCGCCTGCCGTTCCAGGTGGATGCCACCTTGCGGCGCAAGATCAACGCGGGCGAGGTGATGTTCATCGACCAGCACCTGTCCGAAACCGTGGAGCAACTGCGTGGGCGCCAGATCGCGCCGGTAGACGTGGCAGTGGTGGAAGCGGTCGCGATCACCGAATCCGGCGGCATCGTGCCGTCGACTTCGGTCGGCAACTCCGCGAGCTTCGCGATGCTGGCGCAGAAGGTGATCGTCGAGATCAATCTCAGTATGCCGGCCGGCCTCGAAGGCCTGCACGACATCTACCTGCCGACGGCGCGGCCACATCGCCAGCCCATTCCGCTGGTCTCGGTGGACCAGCGCATCGGCTTGCCCTTTATTCCGGTGGACCCCGCGAAGATTGCCGCCGTCGTGATCACGCAAAAGGACGATAGCCCGTCCAATGCGCTGCCGCCCGACCAGGAAACGCGCCAGATCGCCGGGCACCTGAACGATTTCCTGTCGCATGAAGTACGCTCAGGCCGGCTGGCACCTTCGCTGCAGCCGCTGCAGGCCGGCATCGGCACGATCGCCAACGCCGTGCTGCATGGCCTGATCGATTCCCCGTTCCGCGATCTCACGATGTATTCGGAGGTGCTGCAGGACAGCACGATCGAGTTGCTGGACGCCGGGCGGCTGCGCTTTGCCTCTGCGTCATCGGTGACGTTGACCAGCGCCGTCTACGCGCGCTTCCTGGCAGACCTGGAACGGTACAAAGCGCGCGTGATCCTGCGCCCGCAGGAGATCAGCAACCATCCGGAGCTGCTGCGCCGGCTCGGGTTGATCACCATCAACACCGCTTTGGAGTGCGATATCTACGGCAACGTGAACTCCACGCACGTGGGTGGCACACACATGATGAACGGCATCGGCGGGTCGGGAGACTTCGCGCGCAATGCGCATTTGTCGGTGTTCGTCACCAAGTCGATGGCAAAGGCCGGCGCCATCTCCAGCATCGTGCCAATGGTGTCTCACGTGGATCACACCGAGCATGATGTCGACATCATTGTGACCGAGCATGGCCTGGCCGATCTGCGCGGCCTGGCGCCGCGCGAGCGCGCGCAGCAGATCATCGCCAACTGCGCGGATCCGTTGTATCGGGAGTTGCTGCGTGATTACGTGACGCGCGCCACGCGCCGCGGCGGGCATACCCCGCACCTCATCGAGGAGGCGCTGGCCTGGCACGTGCGCTTGCGCGAGGAAGGCACGATGGGCGGCACGAAGGCGGCCCTGGCCGCAGCCTGAAGTGGCTTGCGCTTGGACCTTCCTTTGTTGTCTTCCGGCCTTAATCCCTATATCGGTATCCCTATCCCTTGAAGATGAGCACGGCCAGCACCAGGGAGGAAGCCATTAGGATCAGCAGGTCTAGCATGATGGTCTCCGAAAGGGAGAAGTCCGGGATCGCGAAAGGGTAAGGCTGCGCTACGGTTCATGCTGTAGGCAGCCTTCCGAATCCATTCTCGGATATTTCTCACATTTCCACATGCGGCGCCATCTGGCTCAGATGGCGTTTCAAGCGGGCGTTGGGCATTGCCGTGCCGATCCCGCTGGCTGATCTTGCCTGTTCCCTGTGGCCCGGATGGTGCGCTGGCGCACCATCCGGCGAGACGGGCTGCTTGCTGCCTGCGGCCTCTGCCGCGGCTTACTGCTTGGCCTTGGCGCCGTCGGTATAGGGATCGAATTTTCCGGCCTTGGCACCGTCCGTGTACGGATCGAACTTGCCGGCCTTGGCGCCGTCCGTGTACGGATCGGGCTTGCCAGCCTTGGCCCCGTCCGTATAGGGATCGGCCTTCTTCTTGGTGCTGGAAGCGTTCAGGTTCGACTTGGTCGATTTCTTCGCGCCATCCGTGTACGGATCGAACTTGCCGGACTTGGCGGCGCTCTTGTTCGGGTCCGTCTTGTTGGTATGGGCGCCGCCATAAAGGTCGCCGCCATCGGTGTAGTTCTTCTGGGCGTGCGCCAGCTGCACGCCGCCAAAGGCGGTGAGGGCGGCGATGATCAGGGCGGGTACGGTCTTGTTGCGCATTTTCATCCTCGTGAGTAAAGCTTGGGTAGTTCGAGAGCAATGGCCACGGGCAGGGGGCATGGCCGCAAAAATGGTCGTCAGACCAGGGTGACTCTACCGACTTGGGATGACCCTGCGAAGTTAATCTTTCTTCCCACTGTATTGAACCGCTTATTGGCCTCGCCGGCTATGCGCCAGATCAAGGCAAGCGTTGTTTTTGGGGAGGGGGCTTACGGAAGGGGGGGGGCGAGGCGGGTTTGCCGAAGGCGCGAGCCCTGGCAAGGCCCGGCTGCAGGCAGCCGGGCCATTGCGACGTTACTCGTTACTGGTCACCGGTTACTCGAGCGTAATGTTCTGGTCGCGTGCGATCTTCTTGCGCATTTCCAGTTCGCGCTTGATCTGCGCGGCGTATTGCTGAGGCGTGTTGCCGTCAGGGTAGGCGCCGCTTTCCGCCAGGCGGCGTTTCACGTTCGGGTCCTGCAAGGTCTTCACGGCAGCGTCATGCACCTTGGCGATGATCGCGGCAGGCGTGCCGGCGGGTGCCACCAGGCCGTACCAGGCCATGTTGTTCATGTCCTTCATGCCGGCTTCGGCAAAGGTCGGCACATCGGGCAAGCCATCCACGCGCTTGGGCGCGGCCACCGCGAGGGCGCGCAGCTTGCCGGCCTGGATGTGCGGCATGGACGAGGGCAGGTTGTCGAACTGGCCGCTGACCTGGCCCGCCAGCGTGTCGTTCAGGGCGGGGCCCGATCCACGGTAGGGGATGTGGACCATGTCGGTCTTGGTCAGGAACTTGAACAGTTCGCCGTCGAGGTGGGAGATGCTGCCTTTGCCTGCCGACGCATAGCTGTACTTGCCGGGGTTGGCCTTGACCAGCGCGATGAACTCCTGCAGGTTCTTGGCCGGCACCTTGGGGTTGATCGTCATCACGTTCGGCACATTGACCAGGTTGGTAATGGGTGCGAAGTCCTTGATCGGATCGTAGGGGTTGCGGGCGTTGGTGGCGGGGTTGGTCGCCATGGTGCTGACCGTCGCAATGCCCAGCGTGTAGCCATCGGGCGCGGATTTGGCCAGCGCGTCGGCGCCGATCGCGCCGCCGCCGCCGCCGCGGTTCTCCACCACCACGACCTGGCCAAGCTCACGGCCGATGCCGTCGGCCACCGCGCGGCCCACGATGTCCGTGGTGCCACCCGCAGCGAACGGCACGATCAGGCGGATTGGCTTGGTCGGGTAGGTTTGTGCAAAGGCGCTGTGGCACAGGCCAAGAAGGGCCAGGCAAGCTGCGCTACCGACATTCAATACTGCTTTCAAGAGAGGCTCCCGAGGGTTCTAGGTCTAATGACGGCCCGCGCGGGCGCGGAGTTGGGGCACGGCGATCTGCGTCGCGCCGTTGCCCTCGTTCCTGCTTGCCGCGGGACGCTGGAGATGTCGGATGGGTTCCGTGATGCGGAACCGTGTTCCGCATTGTGCTCCAGGCGCAATTCAACCGTGAAAGCGTAGCCGGCGGAATTGGTATCAACCCGCGTATGCGTCGCTGCGTGGGAGGGGATTGGCCCAGGGTTGCCACGCCCACGGGGGAGATCCTGCAGGGCTGGCGGGCCAATGGAAAAAGCCGGAAGCATTGCTGCTTCCGGCTTTTAGAATTCGCTGGTGGGGCGTGAGTGACTCGAACACTCGACCTACGGATTAAGAGTCCGCTGCTCTACCAACTGAGCTAACGCCCCAACGAAGTCCAAGATTATAGAGGACGATTTTTGCCTTTGCAATAGCTGTTTTGCGTTTTACTTTTAGATATGTGCCTGCGGCCCGAGCGCGAATTTGCGGCAGTGTTCGAGGTAGCCGACCTCATGGCTGGCGATCAGGTCCAGCACGCTGGCCCACAGCCAGGACGGCGCATCCAGCTGCTTGGAGCGATTGCGCGCCAGCTCGCCCAGCCAGCTGCGCTGGGTGGCCAGGTCCATCTGGCGCGCGTGGGCGTTGCCGACCACCTCACCCAGGTACCTCGCGACGCGGCTGGCTTCTTCCTGTGGCAGCGTATCGATCTCCAGCTTCAGGTCCTGCGGCAGCAACTCGCGGATGAAGACCGCTTTGTCGAGCAGCTGCGCGGAAAGAATGCGATCGCCCAGTGCCGGCGAGAGATGCCGGGCGCCCTCCACGACCCGCTCGCCATTGCCGCGTGGCATGTTCACCTTGGGGTAGCCCGGTGCCGCAGCGTTCACCGCTTCTTTGATATCGATCAGGCAGATTTCGGGATTAGGGCTGTCATTGCTGCCGACAGACAGCAATACAGCGAAACGCAATCGTCCCAGCGAGCTGCAGCCCTTGACCCAGTAGGCGGCGTCCATCACCTCCACGCGCGCGCCTTCGTCGCGGGAGGTCAGCAGCGTGGCGAGGTGGGCGATCTCGCGCCGCTCGAAGAGGACACCAATTGCGCGCCGCTCGTCCGCGGAGAGCCGCCAGAACCGTTTGCCGAGTGGAATGGAGGGCGTGGTGTCCTGCAGCCGTTCATGGGCGAGATGCTTCCATTTGCGCCCCAGGGCCAGGCGCATCACGGTACGTACCGCGACAGGCCGACGCGAAGTCAGGCCCGCCGCGGCATCGGGATTATCGAAAGCGCTTTCATAGCCCACCATCAGGTTTTCCAGCATGCGCGCGGTAGTCACGCCGGGCAGGTCCGAGCCGCGCGCCGCCGTGGCCAGCGACAGCGCGAGGCGAATCAGGTCGTGCGCCGGGTTGCCGATCACGGTCTGGTCAAGGTCGCGGATCTGGATGTCGACGTGGCCCTGGATATCGGCGATCGGACCAAGGTTGCCCACATGACAGTCGCCGCAGATCCAGATCGCCGGCCCCTCGGGCAGGGTGTGCGGTTGCTTGGCCTCCAGCCATTCGTAGAACTTGCGCGTGTTGCCGCGCACGTACGCGTGGGCGGAGCGCGCCATCTTCAGGTTCCGGCACCGCATCAGCGCTTCCTGGCGTTTTGCCGGGCCGGGCGGGCGGGGTTCGGCGCCATGCTTCGCACCGCGCTTCGTGACGGGCTTCTTGCTGCTTGTCTTCGTGGCCATGGAAGTCGGAGCGCCGAGCGCTGGCAAGATATCGAGGTGGGCCGGTCGCCATCGGCCGGCAACTGATGCCAGCGTACTCCATGCCGCCTGAAAAGACTGTCAGCGGGACACGGATTTCGTGCGCCTTGCCAGCGGCTACAATGCGCTCGTCTTCCCAGGCGCGGAATGTCGCTGCCGCGCTGAATCCAACGCCCGAATCCGGAGCCCGTCATGCATGCCAGAGTCCTGCGCTACCTCGACGAGGTGGTGAGCCGCGGATCGATCCGCCAGGCCGCGCTGCATCTGCACGTGGCGCCGAGTGCGATCAACCGGCAGATCCTGGACCTGGAGGCGGAGCTGGGCGCACCCTTGTTCGAGCGCATCAACAAACGCCTGCGCCTGACCCCGCTAGGCGAGATGGTGCTGGCGCACGTGCGCCAGACGCTGCGCGAGCACGAGTTGCTGCGCAGCCGTATCGAAGCCGTGAAGGGCGTGCGCCAGGGTGAAGTCACCGTGGCGACCACCGCCGGCCTCGCCGGCTCGCTGATGCCGTCGCTGGTGCATGCTTTTCGCCATCAGTACCCGGGCATCCTGGTGCGCCTGCTGGATCTGCCCGTGGCCGACATTGTCAGCGCTGTCGAGCGCGGCGATGTCGATCTCGGCCTTGCCTATGACCTGCCCGATATCGCTGCCTTCCGCATCCTGGCCAGCAACGACTGGCATATCGGCGCGGTGGTGGCGCCCGGGCATGCGCTGGCCGCGCAGCCGTCGACGCTGCTCAGCGAGTGCCTGGCCTGCCCGCTGATCCTGCCCGCGCCGTCGATGTCGATTCGCGCCATCCTCGATGAGGCCTTCGCGCGCGCCGCGGTCGCGGTGTCGCCGGTCACCGAGACCACTTCGACCGCGCTGATGCGCCGCCTGGTCATGCTTGGCGCCGGCATCGCCTTCCTGAATCCGCTCGATGTGCTGGAGGAGCGGGAGCGCGGGGCGCTGGCCTGGGTGCCGCTGCGCGACGGCCAACTGCCGTGCCAGACGCTGCGGCTGGTCGCGCGTGCGCGCAATCCGCTGAGCGCCGCGGCGGAACTGATGGCCGAGCGGATCGGCGAGGGCCTGGTGGCGTTGTTTGCTGGCGTGCGTTAGTGGCGCAGCGTGCTTGCTTGTGCTGTTTTTGCGCACACCGTCGGTGGAAATCGATGCTTTGCCAAGGCCTGCCGGCGTCTTAGACTGTGTGGGCCTGGCCGCATGACGTGCCGGGTATTTTCGCCACCAACCTGAAGATCCTGCCATGCCCCTCATCCTTATCAATGCCGACATCCTGGTGACCATGGATGCGCAACGCCGCGAGATCCCGGGGGGCGCACTGGTGGCGCAAGGCCCGGTGATCGAATGGGTGGGCGCCACCGCCGAGCTGCCACCGCAATACCGCCGGCTGATCGACGAGGGTGGCGCCGAGGTGATCGATATGCGTGGCAAGGTGGTGATCCCCGGCCTGGTCAACACGCACCACCACATGTACCAGAGCCTGACCCGCGCCGTGCCGGCGGCGCAGGACGCCGAGCTGTTCACCTGGCTTACCAACCTCTATATGTTGTGGTCGCACCTGACGCCGGAAATGATCGACGTGTCGACCCGTACCGCGATGGCTGAGTTGATGCTGTCCGGCTGCACTACCACCAGCGATCACCTGTACCTGTATCCCAATGGCTCGCGCCTGGACGATTCCATTGAAGCCGCGGCGGCAATGGGCATGCGCTTTCATGCCGCGCGCGGATCGATGAGCGTGGGCCGCAGCAAGGGTGGCCTGCCGCCCGATTCGGTGGTGGAGGAGGAGCACGACATCCTGAAGGACAGCCAGCGGCTGATCGAGCGGTACCACGACGCTTCGCGCCACGCGATGCTGCGGGTGGTGGTGGCGCCGTGTTCGCCGTTCTCCGTCTCGCGCGACCTGATGCGCGAGTCGGCGCTGCTGGCGCGCAACTATGGCGTGTCGATGCACACCCACCTGGCGGAGAACGATAACGACATCGCCTACTCGCGCGAGAAGTTCGGCCTCACGCCGGCCCAGTATGCCGAAGAACTCGGCTGGGTCGGCCCCGATGTGTGGCACGCCCACTGCGTCAAGCTGGATGATGACGGTATTGCGCTGTTTGCCCGCACGGGCACGGGCGTTGCCCATTGCCCTTGCTCGAACATGCGCCTGGCGTCGGGCATTGCGCCGGTGCGCACAATGCGCGATGCCGGCGTGCCGGTCGGCCTGGGTGTGGATGGCAGCGCGTCGAACGATGGCGCGCATATGCTGGGGGAGGTGCGCCAGGCCATGCTGCTGCAGCGCGTGGGCTACGGGCCCGCCGCCATGAGCGCGCGCGAGGCGCTGGAGATCGCCACGCTGGGCGGCGCGCGCGTGCTGGGCCGCGACGATATCGGCGCGCTGGCGCCTGGTATGTCGGCCGATTTGGTGTCCTTCGACATGGCGCAGGTGGGCTACGCCGGCGCAGGCCACGACCTGGTGGCGGCGCTGGTGTTCTGCACGCCAGGCAATGTCGCCACCAGCGTGATCAACGGCAAGGTGGTGGTGCGCGATGGCGAGTTGCAGACGGTGGAGTTGCCGCGCGTTCTTGCGCAGCATCGCGGGCTCGCGCGTGAACTGTTCGAGCGCGCCAGGCAGGGCTGAGGCAACAATGGAATGTGCCGCGCATGCGACCCCTCTGGAGAGGGGTCGCGGCATGTCTGTAATGTATTCACACTAGGCCCCGGGTCGTTCCCTGAACGCCCCTGACCCTTCCCCAGCCCGCCATCGATCGCGGGCTTTTTTTTGTGCGTGTTTTTCGGGGGATGAATTTTCGAGGGATGAATCGCCGGGGCCGTAGGCAGGGCGGCGACAGGTGTGGAGCACCAATGAAAAAGCCGGAAGCATTGCTGCTTCCGGCTTTTAGAATTCGCTGGTGGGGCGTGAGTGACTCGAACACTCGACCTACGGATTAAGAGTCCGCTGCTCTACCAACTGAGCTAACGCCCCAACGAAGAAAAAGATTGTATCATGGTTTTTGGGTTTGTCAAACACCCTGCGTAATTTTTCCTGCATGAGGGTGCTCGGGAAATGCCGTGTGCGATTTCGCCGTCGTACGTGCAATGCCCGGGCAGCCTTGTTCCTTCTCCTTGCACCGAACTCAGGCACTCACGCCGTGGGAACTCGCCCGGGGTTTCGGCAGTCTTGCTTGGGGTGAGCGGGGCGTAGGCCTTTGCGGACGAGTCGGGCCGACCCATGTTAGGATGATTCTTCACTTGCAATGGAGGGCTGTACCGATGGATATCAAGTTCCAAGAGCAAGAGCGTTACGATATCAATAATGAAGGCTTGCTATTTCACGCCGTTGTCGACGGCCAACCAGTCACTTGCGTGGTGACCCGTGAAGCGCTGTGGGAAGGCTTTAGTGCCGACCAGGTGTTGTCGCTGGAAGAGGCATTCCGCGCCGGACGTGAAACCATCGAGCGTGCTGCGGTGGTGCTGATCGAGCAGGGCGCTGCCCAGCCAGTGGTAGTCAAGCGCGCCCATGTGGCGCCGCTCTGAAGCGGATTCCAGTCCGGGCCGGTCATCGGTCCGATCCCGGGCTACCGCTTCAAGTCATTGCGGCTTCTCGCCGCCTGACGCCGGTTTCCCGCCGGCGTTTCTCTTTTTCATTCCCCGCGCTCATCACTGATCTTCCCGATCGCGCCGATCGTGCCGATCACGTTGATCGCGCTCAAGCCGGTTTTGCCGGGTAGCCCGGCCCGCCAGGGCGGCTAGCGCATTCTTCGAAGATGCGTGCCTGGCATTGCGCACAGCCTGCGGGATCGAGGCGCGCAATGATGGTGTGCAGCGCCTGCCGCTTGGTGGAAAAGATGTGCCCCTCGCCCAGTTTCAGCGCGAAGCCGGTCTGGTCCCACGTCTGCAGCACCTGCGTGCGCGGACGATGGAAATACAGGTCGCCGCCGGTGGCGCGCCGCTCGCTGAGCTCGCTTTCCCACATCTCGGCGCCGGCCAGGTCGATGAAGTTCATGCTCTTGGTCATGGCCAGCAGATGGATCTGGCCGGGATGGGCATTGCGTGCCTCGTGCAAGCGGTCCGTCACGTACTGGACCGCGCCGAAGTAGATCGCGCCTTCCATGCGCAACAGCTTGAGCTGGGGGCATTCCGGTTGCGGGCGATGCAGTTCGTCTAGCGGCGTAAAGCGCCGGTCGGGATCGTCGGCGTCTGGCACCAGGCTGCGCACCGCCGGCCGCGAGGTGCGATAGAGATAGGCCACGAGTGACAGGATGGTGCCGAGCAAGACCGCCATCTCCAGGCGGATGGCCAGCGTGGCGACAAAGGTGCTGATGGCGATGGCGAATTCCGTGCGGCTCAGGCTGGCGATGCGGCGCAGCCGGCCGAGATCGAACAGGCCCCAGGCCACCAGCAGCAGCATTGCGGCGATGGAGGCCAGCGGGATCTGCGCCAGCAGCGAGGCGCTGGCCGTGACCAGCACCACCAGCAGCAAGGCCGAGAAAATGCTGGCCAGCGGCGTCTGCGCGCCGGCCTCGTAGTTAGGCATGGAGCGGTTCAGCGAGCCGCAGGAGATATAGGCGGAGAACAAGCCACCTGCGATGTTCGACAGGCCCTGCCCGATGAACTCGCGGTTGGCATCGATATGCTGGCCCGAGCGCAGCGCCACCGCCTTGGCGATCGAGATCGACTGGCCGAGTGCCACGATGGTCAGCGCGGCGGCGACGCCAAGCAGGTCGGGGATCGCCTGCCAGGAAATATTCGGCAGGTGGAAAGGCGGGATGGCCGACGGGATCGGCCCGACCACATTGACGTGGYGCGCGCCTKCGCTCCAGCCCGGCGCGTTGAGCAGCAGGGCGACGCCGTAGCCCGCCAGCAGGCCGATCAGCATGAAGGGCAGGCGGCGCGAGACGCGCTTCACCGCGATGGTCACCGCCAGCGTGATCGCCGCTACCGTGAACGCGCTCCAGTTGATGTCGTCGGCATTGTCCAGCAGAAAGCGCACCACGCCGAAGGCGCTCGTACCCGTCGGCACGGCCAGCCCGAACAGGTCCTTGAGCGCATAGAGGCCGATCAGCGTTGCCGCGCCGCAGGTGAAGCCAAGCAGCACCGAGGGCGAGATGAAGTTGGCCAGCGTGCCAAGGCGCAAGGTGCCCACTGCAAGCTGCAGCAAGCCAACCATGATGGTGACGGCGAGCGCCAGATTGATGTACTCGGGACTGCCGGCAAATGCCACCGGACTCAGCATGGCGAACAGCGCCAGCGAGTTGGCGTTGGTCGGGCCGGACATCACATGCCAGCTGGAACCGAACAAGGCCGCCACGATGCAGGGAATCACGGCCGCGTAGATGCCGTATTGCGGCGGCAGGCCGGCAAGCGTGGCAAAGGCCACGCCCTGCGGCAGTACCAGCACCGCGCCAAGCAGGCCCGCAACCAGGTCCGCACGCAAGGAGGCGCGGCTCACGCGGTGACGCCATGCCGGCAACAGGCGCCCGAGCATCCGGCCGGTCGTGCCCTGCGCAGCCGGAGCGATCATGCTTGCGGGTCTCGTTCGCTGAGGCTCACCAACAATTCGTCGATCGCGCCATAGACCTTGCCTAGCCGCTCGGCGCCGATCATCTGCTCGAGCTGCTCATAGCGGCGGTCGATCAGCGGCTCCATCTCGGCGATCAGGGCACGGCATTTGTCGGTCAGCGAGATCAACTGGCGGCGCTGGTCCGTGGTGGAGCGCGAGCGCAGGATCAGGCCAGCTTCCTCCATGCTCGACAGCATGCGGGTCAGGCTCGGGCTCAGGATCAGGCAGGCATCGGCGAGCTGGTTAGGCTCCATCTCGCCTTGCTCGTTGAGGGTGCGCACCACGCGCCATTGCTGCTCGGTCATGCCGTGCTGGCGCAGGATGGGCCGGAAGCCGGCCATCAGCGTTTCGCGGGCTTGCAGCAGCAGGTGGGGGAGGTTGCGGTGGCGGAAGGTAGCCGGTTTCATGCCCGCAAGTGTAGCCGCGCAGACGCCCGGACGCGAGCCGGTGGCTACCCGGATATGCCGACCGCCAGCTTGGTGGCCGGCGCCTTGGCGCAACGCCTCAGCCCAGGTCGAGCGTGGCCACCACCGGCGTGTGGTCCGAGGGCTGCTCCCAGGTGCGCGGCACGCGATCGATCACGCAGGCGCTGCACGCCTCGCGCAGGGCCGGCGACAGCAGGATGTGGTCGATGCGCAGGCCGGCGTTGCGGCGGAACGCAAACATGCGGTAATCCCACCAGGAGAAGCTCTTCTCCGCCTGCTCGAACATGCGGAATGCGTCGGTCAGCCCAAGTGCCTCCAGCGCCCGGAACGCATCGCGCTCCGGTGGCGACACCAGGTTCTGCCCCTCCCACTTCTTGGGATCGTGCACATCCCGGTCTTCGGGCGCGATATTGAAGTCGCCCAGCAGCGCAAGCTTCGGGTACTTCACCATTTCCTCCTGCAGCCACGTGGTGATCGCCTGCAGCCAGCCGAGCTTGTAGGTGAACTTGTCGGAGTCTGGCGCCTGCCCGTTGGGGAAGTACGCGCACACCAGGCGCACGTCGCCATAGGTCGCCGCCACCACGCGCTGCTGGGGGTCGTCGAAGCCAGGGATATTGCGCACCACGTCGGTGGGCGTCGCCATGGTGGCATTGCGCGCCAGGATCGCCACGCCGTTGTATGTCTTCTGGCCGGTGAACACGCTGTGGAAGCCCGCGCTTTCCAGTTCGGCCAGCGGGTACTTGTCGTCCGGCATCTTCAGCTCCTGCAGGCACAGGGCATCGATCGGCGTATCGGCCTTTTCCTGCTCGCTCAACCAGTCCAGTACCTGCGGTAGCCGGACCTTGAGCGAGTTGACGTTCCAGGTTGCGATTCTCATGTTCAAATGGCTTATTGATTGACGGTTGCCTGGGCGACACCGGGATTCGTCCCGGTGTCGCCCAAGTTTGCCTGCACATTATGAACGACCGCCGCGGCCACAGGCACTTCCACGGGCGGTTGCCCTCAGGCCCAGGTCTCATGCAAGTGTCGCCAAGTGACATGCGYATCGTTCCCCGCCACGAACAGCGCCGAGGCACGCCGCGCGGAAGCGCCCGCGTTCCAGGCCTGCGTCTCCCGGTAGCTGACCGTGGCCGAGCGCGCATCCCCATGCACAAGCGTCA
This sequence comes from Cupriavidus sp. 05L411, assembly GCF_056398045.1. NCBI lineage: Bacteria > Pseudomonadati > Pseudomonadota > Betaproteobacteria > Burkholderiales > Burkholderiaceae > Cupriavidus > Cupriavidus sp. 05L411. Next base: position 100,584 of record NZ_JBFTOQ010000010.1, read on the forward strand.
ACTCATCGATCCTGATTTGCAGCCCGGGCCGGGCGCCGCGCAGTCGTGCGAACAGCGCGGGAAAGCTGCCTGCCTCCAAGCGCGCACCGGTTGGCGAGATCATGCTGAAATCCGGACCAAACCGTTGCAGCAGCGTTTCCAGTACGGCTTCGGGGCAAGCAGGGTTCGATAGCCATTGCTCGATCAGCACATGGGTGTCGGCGATTTCACGCAGGCAAAGCGCGGCGATGTCAGGCATGGATGGTGTTTCCTTCAGGAGTAGGCAGGGCGGGTTGCCCCGGAGTCAGGGAAGCGTTGTCGATGCTGCCGGCTGGCGATGATGCCGGTCGTCCAGACGCCAGACGACAAGCAGCGGCACGAGGGTGCATAAGCTGGCGACGAGAAAACACCCATGGAACACCTGCGTCAGGACCGTGGCGTCGCTCGCCGGGGCAAGGTCGGCCATGCCTTGCCGGGCCAGCCACTGGCCCAGTAAAAGACTGGCCATGGCGACGCCAGCGCAAAACGACAACTGACGATTCAGATTCCATATTGCGCTGACGGGGCCCATTCCCGCAGGGGACACATTCAGCAGCGCCAGGGTTTGCGCAACGCTCGAGCAGATGCCGCCACCGGCTCCCATCAGCAAGAAGGCGGCCACCATGCCCGGCGTGTCGCCAGGTTCGCTCACGGTCGCCAGCATGGCGACGCCGGTCGCGTGTACCGTCATGGCCGGCAGCAGCAGGGCGCGGGGCCCCAACCGGTCGAAGACGCGCCCGGCCAGCGTCATGCCCGCGGCGGCGGCCAGGGCGTAGGGAATCATCAGCGCCCCCGCGTTGATGGCCTTCAGGCCTAGCACGCTGCGCAGGAAGAACAAATTGAGCAGGCTGACGCCGGTAAACACGCCGGGCACAAACAGGTAGACGACCATGGCTGCCCGAAGCAGCGGATCCCGCAGAACGCGGAAATCCAGGACCGGATGTTCCCGCCGGCGTACATGCCGCAAAAGCAGCAAGCCTGCGGCGATGCCGCTTGTGACAAGGGCGGTGCCCACGCGAGTTTGCCCGGTGTGCTCGAATCGGGACAAGCCGATCAGCAGCAGCGCAAGCGCCAGGCTGGCCAGCCCGATGCCGGCAACGTCCGGCCTGTGTCCCAGGGTGGTTTCGCCGGGGCGCAGCCAGAGCACGGCAAGCACGAGCGCAACCAAGGCCAGCGGGATGTTGAGCCAGAAGACCCAGTGCCATCCCAAGCTGTCCACGACGTAGCCGCCCATCAGCGGCGACAGCGCCGGCGCGAGCAGCGCGCAGGCCATCACGATCACTGACAGTTGCGCGCGCTCGTCCTGCGAGTAGAGGCGATAGGTCATGGCTTGCCCGACGGGAATCAGAAGCCCACCCCCCAGGCCTTGCAGCAGGCGCCAGGCGATCAGCGCCTCAATGCTGCCGGCGAATCCGGCGCCGGCAGCGGCTGCGGAAAAAATCGCCAGCGAGGCCACGAAGATCGCTTTGTCGCCGTAGCGGCTGGCCAGCCAGGTGCTTGCCGGAATGACCAGCGTCAGCCCCAGCGTGTAGGCATTGGCTACCCATGCAACGGTCCCCACGGACGCCTGCAGTGACTGGCCGATATCGGGGAACGCGACCGATGCCATGAACATATTGACCAGGTCGATAAAGAAGCCGAGGAGGTAGACCGACGCAACGCGTGATTTGTAGGGCATGGAAAGTCGAGCAATGGCGGCAAGCGCCATGCAGGTGCAGGCTGGAAGACGGCATTCTAGAAACCATGGAGATATAAGAAAACAGCCTAGCGGCCGATATACTGTTCGCTGATTTTTGACAATGGAGCGCTGAGAACGTGATCAATCTGAACCGTCTGGCCATGTTCGTGGCCGTGGTGGAGTGTGGCTCGTTCACGGCGGCAGCCGACACGCTGGGCACCACCAAGGCCGTGGTCAGTTTCAGCGTGAAGCAGCTGGAGCAAGAGCTGTCGGTGGCATTGCTCACGCGCAGCACGCGGCGCCTGGCACTGACGGAGGCGGGCGAGCGGTTCTATCGCGACTGCTCGGTCTTGCTGCGGCAGGCTGAATCGGCCGTGGAGCAGGTCCGGTCCGGTCATGCGTCCTTCTCGGGCAGTTTGCGCGTCACGGCATCGGTGGACTACGGCAACCTCGTCGTCGCTCCCGCGCTGGCCGGGTTTGCCCGTCTGCATCCCGATCTGCGGGTGAGCTACCAGGCCAGCTCGACCCACGCCGACCTGATCGCAGAGCGGCTGGACGTCGCTATCCGGGTGGGGCCGCTGGAGGACTCGCGCCATCGCGCTAACCCGATCGGAAATTTCAACCAGGTGATCGTGGCAAGCCCGGCCCTGCTGAGTGCAACTGGCACGCCCGATTCGCTGCAGGCGATGGCGGCGCTGCCGTGGCTTGCCAATCGCGCGGGGCAGGGCGGGCAATGGACCCTGGCTGACCCACACGGCAAGCCGCACACGATCCGGGTCCGCAACGTGGCCCACGCGGATACGGCCTCGGCCCTGCTAGCGTTTGTGCTGGCCGGCTGTGGCGTCGCGGCGCTGCCCGAGTGGCTCCTCGACGACCATCTCAAGAGCGGACGGCTCCAGATCCTGATGCAGGACCATGCGTTGCCACTGACCGAGGTCTTTGCGGTCTATCCGGATACGCGGCACGTGAGCGCCAAGGTCCGCGGGTTTATCGACCATCTGCGCACATCCCGCGCCGGGCGGCCCTAGGGCTTGAACGAGCCCTCGATGGTATAGCGCGATCCCGGATGCACCAGCCGTGCCAGCGTGATCGGCGATCCCTGGCTTTCGGTGCGGCGGATCACGATCAGGCAGGGCTCGCTTGGTTTGACGCCCAGCAGCTCGGCCTCCTGCTCGGTGGGCAACTGCGCCTCGATGGAGTATTGCGCTTCCCATAGCGGTGCCACGGTCAGCAGGTAATTGGTGGGCGTGGTCTTGGTGAAGTCCACGTCGAGATAGTCAGGCGCGCGGGCGGGGTTGACGTAGCGGTCTTCGCACAGCAGCGGCACGCCGTTCTCGCTATGCACGATCAAAGTGTGGAAGACCTCGCTGCCGACGGGCAACCCGATGCGCGGCGCCAATGCCTCGGTGACGACCTCGGCGCGCGCCATGTGCACGTCGGAGCGGTGGCGGTGGCCCCGCTCCGTGATCTCGTCGTGCAGGTCGCGGATGGTCAGCGTGGACGATGCGCGATAGGGCTGGGTGGCGAACGTGCCAACGCCCTGCACACGCTCCACCAGGCCTTCGGCCTGCAGTTCCCGCACCGCCCGGTTGGCGGTCATGCGGCTGACGCGGAACTGGGTGACCAGCTCGGACTCCGATGGCATCAGCGTGCCGGGCGGCCAGCGTCCGGCGCTGAGTCCGTCCTTCAGGTAGTTCTTGATATGCGCGTAGGCGGCGGCGGGTGGCAGGTAGGTCATGGCACGCAGTTTACTTGACCGCGCTTGTCTAGCCAATTTCCATTGGCAGCGATTTTCCAATTCAAGGTCCGCTTCCACCAGGAGAAAGGAGGGCGGCTTTTGGCTTTGGGTTGGGCTCCGATCAGGGTAATCCCGGCTCGTTTATTTGTTGTCTTATCTTGTATATACAAGAATATGTATCGCTATCGATGATTCCAGGATGCTGGAATCGCGGGCGGGCAGGCGAGAGGGTGACCGGAGACAACATGGCAAAGGTGAGCGCAAGTGGGAGTGCGGGGATGAACATATTCCCGGGCTGGTATGTGGTTGGCGCGACGCACGTGCTGCTGGCGCTGATATTCGGCGCCGCGTACTCGTTTGGCGCATTTTTCGCGAGTATCCAGGAAGGCTTCGGGGTGGGGAGTTCGTCGGCGGCTTCCGTGTTCTCGTTTACCGCGCTGATTTACTACGTGGTGGGCGTATTCTCCGGGTCCCTGGCCGACCGGATCTCCACCCGCCGGGTCATTGCGATGGGCATTGTCTCGTTAGCGCTGGGATTCGCCATCGCCAGCATCGTCACGGATTCGCTGGCGGGGTTCCTGGTGGCCTTCTGCTCGCTGGTGGGCCTGGGTGTCGGCCTGGTCTACGTGCCGGCGGTAACGGCGGTGCAGCGCTGGTTTGTCAGGCACCGCAGCCGGGCGTCGGGCCTTGCGCTGGCGGGCACCGGGCTTGGCACGTTCATCGGACCGGTGGTGGCGGGCCTGTTGATGGAGCATATGAGCTGGCAGGCCACAATGCGCTGCTTCGCACTGGCCATCGCCGTGGTCGGGTTGGCAATGGCAATGCTGCTAAAGGGGCGCCCGGAAGAGGCCGGCCTGTATCCCGATGGCGCGCCTGCGGCGCCTGGCGCAGCCCATTTGCCTGCGCCATCCGGGCTCAGCCTGGCGCAGGCCGTGCGCGGCGGGCGATTCTGGTGGTACTTCGGCGCCATCCTGCTAGGCTCGGTCGGCCTGTTCGCCGCGCTGGTCCATATCCATCCGTACGCGCGGCAGCATGGCTTGTCTTCCACGGCCGGGAATCTGCTGATTGGGCTGGTGGGCGCCGGCAATATCCTGGGGCGCCTGTTGCTGGGCGGGCTCGGCGACAGGCTGGGTCCAGGGCGGCTGCTCATGTGCCTGACGCTGATGCTCGCGCTGCTCAACGGCGTCTGGCTTGGGGCCACGAGCTTCCCGGCGCTGGCGCTGTTTGCCGTCCTGTTTGGCGCGGCCAACGGCGGTTGCATTTCCTTGTATCCGGCGCTGGCCGCGACATGGTTCGGCACGGCCAACCTCGGGGCGATCCTGGGTGCGCTGTATGTCGCGGTGGGCATTGCGGCGATGGCGGGCGGCAGCCTGGCCGGCTGGCTCTTCGATGCCTACGGCAGCTACTCGGTGGCGATTGCGGCGAGCGGGGGCTGCGCGTTGCTGTCGACCGCCTGCATTGCACGTGCGAGCCGCCATGAAAAAAGCGGCTCAGACCGAGCCGCTTAACCTCTTCTATTCTTCTATTAACAACGTGCTGCGTTAAGCCACCGCCATGCCGCCGTGCCGCAGCAGTGCGTCGATCTGCGGCGCGCGGCCGCGGAACGCGGTGAACGATTCCATGGCCGGTCGGCTGCCGCCCACCGACAGGATTTCCCTGCGGTAGCGTGCGCCGGTCTCGGCGTCGAGCACGGTGCCGGAGAGCTTCGCGGCTTCCTCGAAGGCTGCGTAGACGTCGGCGGACAGCACTTCGGCCCACTTGTAGCTGTAGTAGCCCGCCGCATAGCCRCCGGCAAARATRTGGCTGAAGGTGTTCGGCCAGCGCGACAGCGGGTGCTGCGGCACCACATGGGCGCGATCGTTGATCTCCCTGGACAGCGCCAGCACGGACTTCTCGCCCGCGGGGTCGAAGCTGGTGTGCAGGTGCATGTCGAACGACGAGAACACGATCTGGCGCAGCGTCATCATGCCGTTCTGGAAGTTCTTCGCGGCCAGCATGCGCGCGAACAGCTCGCGCGGCAGCGGCTCGCCGATGTCGACGTGCGCGGTCATGTCGGCCAGCACCTCGTACTCCCAGCAGAAGTTCTCCATGAACTGCGAGGGCAGCTCAACGGCATCCCATTCCACGCCATTGATGCCGGACACGCCCAGCTCGCCCACCTGGGTGAGCATATGGTGCAGGCCGTGGCCGAACTCGTGGAACAGCGTGATCACTTCGTCGTGGGTGAAGACTGCGGGCTTGCCACCCACCGGCGCCGTGAAGTTGCAGGTCAGGTAGGCCACCGGGGTTTGCACGCGGCCGCCATCCAGCAGCTTGCGGCCTCGGGCGTCATCCATCCACGCGCCGCCGCGCTTGCCTTCGCGGGCGTAAAGGTCGATGTAGAACTGCGCCAGCAGCTCGCCCTCGGGCGATACGACGCGGAAGAAACGCGCGTCTTCGTGCCACGTCTGGGCCTGGTCGGCTTCGATGCGCACCGAGAACAGCTTCTCCACCACGCCGAACAAGCCCTTGAGCACCTGCGGCTCGGGGAAGTACTGCTTTACCTCCTGCTCGGAGAAGGCGTAGCGCTGCTCGCGCAGCTTTTCCGAGGCGTAGGCCACGTCCCAGGGCGAGAGGTCGCTCAGGCCCAGCTCGCTTGCGGCGAATGCCTTGAGCTCGGCCCAGTCCTTCTCGGCGTACGGACGCGCCTTGGCGGCCAGTTCGTCCAGGAAGCGCAGCACTTCGGCCGGGGATTCCGCCATCTTGGGCACCAGCGAGACCTCGCCGAAGGAGGCGTAGCCGAGCAACTGCGCTTCTTCGCGGCGCAGCGCGAGCTGCTCGCGCATATTGGCCGTGTTGTCCCACTCGGCCTTGCCCTGGCCGTACTGCTCGGCCAGTTCCGAGGCGCGGGTGACGCTGGCCTCGTACATGGTCTGGCGCAGCGCGCGGTCGTCCGCGTATTGCAGCACCGGGAAGTAGGAGGGGAAGTGCAAGGTGAATTTCCAGCCCGGCTTGCCGTCCTTTTCAGCGGCATGGCGCGCGGCTTCCAGCGCGTCTTCCGGGATGCCGCTCAGGCGGCTTTCGTCCTCGATCAGCAGCGCGTAGGCATTGGTGGCATCGAGCACGTGGTCGGAGAAGGCCTTGGACAACTGGGCCTGCTGCTCCTGAATCATGGCAAAGCGGGGCTTCTTGTCTTCGGGTAGTTCCGCGCCGCCCAGGCGGAAACCGCGCAACTCGTTTTCCATCAGTTGGCGCCGAGCCGTGCTCATGGTGGCGAATTCGGGGCTCGCGGCGATTGCCTTGTACTTGTCATAGAGCGCCAGGCTCTGGCCCAGCGACGACCAGAACTCGGTCATGCGCGGCAGGTTGTCGCTATGCGCCTGGCGCAAGGGCGGCGTATCCGCCACCGCGCTCAGGTGGCCCACCACGCCCCAGGCGCGTCCCAGCGGCTCGGTGGCGGCTTCCAGCGCTTCCACGGCATTGGCCCAGGTGGCTTCGGTGGCCGGGTCCTCGGCACGGTCGACGGCGGCTTGCGCGGTCGCCAGCAGCACGTCCAGCGCCGGGCCGATGTGCTCGGGGCGGATCTCGGAGAAACGCGGCAGGTCGGTGAAATCCAGCAGCGGATTGGCGCCGTTTGCGTGATTTGCAGCGTTGGCTTGGTTGGCGGCTTGATCCATGACGTCTCTCTTGGCAGGGCCCGTAAGGGCAATGCCCCGCACATTGGGGCGGGGCAGCGGGATTTCCAGTGCCGGGCAGCACCGGCGCGCAAGGCGCCGGCGCTGTCCACGGCAGGCCGATACGACGTTCAGCCGGCCGCGCGCTCGGCGGCTTCCAGCGTATTGATCAGCAGCATCGTAATGGTCATCGGGCCAACGCCGCCTGGCACAGGGGTGATGTAGCCGGCGACTTCCTTGACGCCGTTGAAGTCGACATCGCCGCACAGCTTGCCATTGTCGTCGCGGTTCATGCCCACGTCGATCACGGCTGCGCCGGGCTTGACCATGTCAGCGGTGATGATGTTGCGCCGGCCCACGGCGGCCACGATCACGTCCGCGTCGCGGGTGTGGGCGCCCAGGTCGCGCGTCTTGCTGTTGCAGATGGTGACGGTGGCGCCGGCCTGCAGCAGCAGCATCGCCATCGGCTTGCCGACGATGTTGGAGGCGCCGACCACCACCGCGCGGGCGCCACGCAGCGGGAAATCGACCGATTCCAGCATTTTCATGCAGCCATAAGGCGTGCACGGGCGGAACAGCGGGGCGCCGGTCATCAGGGCACCGGCATTGGCCACGTGGAAGCCGTCCACGTCTTTTTCCGGGGCGATCGCTTCGAGCACTTTGTGGCTGTCGATATGCTTGGGCAGCGGCAACTGCACCAGGATGCCGTGGATGTGCGGGTCGCGGTTCAGGGCGTCGATGCGGGCCAGCAGGTCGGCCTCGGACAGGTCGGCGGGGTAGCGGTCGAGCGAGGAATGGAAGCCATTGTCGTCGCAGGCCTTGACCTTGTTGCGCACATAAACCTGGCTAGCCTGGTCTTCGCCCACCAGGACCACGGCCAGGCCGGGCCGGTGGCCGCGTTCGGTCAGGCGGGCGGCGCGCTGGGCGGCTTCGGTGCGGAGTTGCTTGGCAAGGGCGTTGCCGTCGATGAGTTGGGCTGGCATGGGGATGGGCGCTGGAGAGCTGGAGGTGGTCAAAGCGGAATTATAAAGGTTGACGCAACCCGGGGCGCAGGAGAGTAGGGCGCTGGTAGCATGGCCGCATGGATGCCCTGAACCCTTTTGCCACGGCCGCGGCGGCCGAACATGCCGTCCTCATCGTGCTCAGCCTGGCCGCCATGGCCTGGGCGCTGAGCCGCCGGCCTTGGCAGCTGCTGCGTCGCGACGATTTGCAGCATGGCTGGCTGGGCGCGCTGGTGTTGCTGGCGCTGCTATGGACGCTCCGCGCGACGTTACCGGGCGGCCTGGCGATCCAGCTGTCCGGCGCCACCCTGATGGTGACCCTGTTCGGGCTGCCGCTGGCCCTGCTGTCGCTGTTCTTGGTGGATCTGGTGTCGTTCCTGGGGCTGGGCTACCTGGCTGGCGACACCTGGGCCCAGCTGGACTGGGTGGGGCTGTGGCCGCGCTATGTCTGGATGGGGTTGTTGCCGGCCTTGTTGTCGGCCGCGCTGCAGGGGGCCATGCGCCGGCTGCTGCCGCGTCATCCCTTTGTATTCATCCTCGGCCATGGCTACTTTGCCGCCGGGCTGGCCGCCCTGGGCGCGGGGGCGGCGCGCGCCGTCTGGCGTAGCTACAGTGTGGGCGACGGCGTGCTGTCGCTGCCCGATACGCTGACCGCCGTGCTGATACTGGCGTTTGGCGAGGCGTTTCTCACGGGCATGCTGGTGGCGGTGTTCGTGGTCTACAAACCGCAGTGGGTCGTGACCTTCCGCGACGAGGAATATCTCAGGCGTTGAATGGGCAGCCCGGCCGCCGGCCAGGCGGGGCCGGACTGCCTTTCTTCTTTCTGGCGCGGGCTCAGCTGCTCTTGGACAGGGCCAGGCGGAGCAGGTCGGCCACGGTGTTGACGTTGAGCTTTTCCATGATGTTGGCGCGGTGCGCCTCCACGGTCTTGATGGAAATGCCCAGGTCGTCGGCAATCTGCTTGTTCAGCCGGCCGGCCACGATGCGCTCCAGCACCTGCTGCTCGCGCGTGGTGAGCTTGCCCAGCAGGTCCTTGGCGGCGCGCTGCTCGCGGGCGGCGGAATGGTCGGTGCGGGCCTTTTGCAGCATGCGCTCCACCAGCGATCGCAGTTCGGACTCATCGAACGGCTTTTCGATGAAGTCGATTGCGCCCTTCTTCATGGTGGAGACTGCCATCGGCACGTCGCCGTGGCCGGTGATGAAGACGATCGGGATATTGATGTTCTCCGCGATCATGCGTTCCTGCAGCTCGGGCCCGCTCATGCCCGGCATCCGCACGTCCAGGATCAGGCAGGAGACCTGGCCCGAGTCGTAGGCGGAAAGGAACTGTTCGGCGCTGGTAAAGCTGCGAACCTGGTAGCCATTGCCCTCCAGCAGCCAGGTCAGCGAGTCGCGCATGGCTTCATCGTCGTCGACGATGAAGACGGTCTCGCCGCGGTGGGAGGTGGGGTTTGGCGTTACGGTCATGAAGTCTCCTGGGACATCAAAGTCATTTGCCGCCAAGTGTAACCGGGCCGGGCGGCAAGCGACAGGGGCGGCCCTGGCGCGCCTTATCTTGTCTTGTCAATGCCGGGCGGCCCGCCCGGCGTCGTGTTGGCCGATTATTGGTCGATCAGCGCCGGCTGCAGCGGCAGCATGATCTTGAACGTGCAGCCGATGCCGTCGGCATTGTTCTCTACCCACAGGCGCCCCTGGTGGGACTCGATGATGGAGCGGCAGATATTCAAGCCCATGCCCATGCCGTCGGACTTGGTGCTGAAGAACGGTTCAAACAGGCGTTCCTTCGTGGCCTCGTCAACGCCAGGGCCCTGGTCGATCACGTCGATGCGCATGTTCGGGCCGATCTCGCCCGGCTCGATGCGCGCGTGCAGGCGCACCACGCCGGTGGCGCGCAGCGCCGGCAGCCCTGCCATGGCTTCGACGGCGTTCTTGAGCAGGTTGACCAGTACTTGCTCGATCAGCACCGGATCGACGAACAGCACCACCGGCGGCGCCGGCAGCCGGGTCAGGATGGTGACGCGGCGGCGGGTGGCCTCCAGGTCGGCCAGCCCGACCGCGTCGGCCACGATGTCGTGCAGCGCGGCTTCGCGGCGCTGGGGCTGGCTGCGCTTCACGAAGCCCCGGATGCGGCTGATGATGGTGCCGGCGCGCACGGCCTGCGCCGAGGTCTTTTCCAGGATCGGGATCAGGTCCTCGGCGGTGCTGCGCCCGGAGCGCAGCCGGGCCACCGCGCCCATGCAGTAGTTGTTGATTGCCGCCAGCGGCTGGTTCAGCTCGTGCGCGAGCGACGACGCCATCTCGCCCATGGTGGTCAGGCGGCTGGTGAACTGCAGCCGTTCCTCATGCTGGCGCGCCATTTCCTCGGCGGCCTTGCGCACCGTGATATCGGTGGCGATCTGCATCTGCGCCAGGTGGCCGTCGACCCACTGAATGTAGCGGCGGCGCACTTCGAACCATTTCTGCATGTCGGGCACGAAGACTTCCCGCGCGTCCGAGGAGTAGGGCATCAGCTCCGAGGCCGGCAGGCCGGCGTAGGCGTCGACGAAGTCGGTGGCGTCGCTGGAGACCTGCTCCTTGTCGACCTCGCCGCCGGCCAGCTTCAGGTGGCCCTCGGCTTCCCAGCCGAACAGCTGACGGTAATAGCGGTTGGCGAACAGCAACTCGGGCTTGTCGGTGGCCAGCACGGACACCGCGGCGTCCAGGCTTTCCAGCACCGTGGTGAAGCGGTCGTGAGCGGCGGCGAGTTCCTCGCGGGCGCGCTTGGGCTCGGTGATGTCCGTCATCGAGGCCATCCAGCCGGTGTGCCTGCCGCGGCTGTCCACCAGCGGCGAGACATACATGCGGGCGTAGAAGCTGCTGCCGTCGCGCCGCATGGCGCGCATCTCATAGCCGCTGGCCGGGGATTTGCCCTGCAACGTCAGGTCGATCTGCTTTTGCATCTCCTGATGGTCATTGGGCGGCCAATAGGGGAAGGGCGGCACGCGGCCGACCAGGTCGCTGTCCTGCCAGCCGGTCATGCGGCAGAAGGCGGGATTGACGTAGGTGATGCGGCCGTTCAGGTCGAGTGCGCGCAACCCGATCAGCATCGAGTTTTCCATCGCGCGGCGAAACGACGTCTCGGCCAGCAGGGCGCGCTGCGCCTCGGAGCGCCGGCTGGTGTGGCGCCACATGCTCCACAGGCTCCACAGCAGGAAGCACGACAGCCCCACCACCAGCCACAGCAGCATGTTGTTGGGCAGGTTGGAGGCGGGCGGGTAGGCGTCGGCGCGCAGCGACAGCGAGTGCCCCGGCGGGTCAAGCAGTACCTCGTAGGACAGCGCGTTGCCCGGCACCGGCCGCAACGAAGTGCTGGCGCGGATCTGGTTGTTCTTGTCGATCAGCGAGAAGCGGTAGCGCTCGGTCAGCTCCGGCGGCAGCAGGTGGGTCAGGATGCCGTTGATGGAGTAAAGCGCGCCGAGGGTGCCGAGGAACTCGTTGTCCCGCACGATCGGCACCTCCATCAGCATGAAGCTGTCGCCGCGGTCGTTGACCAGCGGGCGCGAGTACACCACGCGCTGGGTTTCGCGGGCGGCGTCGAAGGTATCGAGCACCTCGGGCTCCAGCGGCTGGTCCTGGGTTTCGCGCAGCCGGCTGGCGAATTCGGAGGTGGACGGCAGCGACCAGCGCCCGCGCCGGGTCGCGTCCAGCCAGTTGACGAAGACGATTTCCGGGTTCTCGCGCAGGATTTCCTGCGCGGCGGTGCGGTAGGCGCCCTGGTCCAGCTGGGCGGCGGCGATGTCGCGCGCCAGCGAGGCTAGCTGGTCCTGGTTGCTCAGCAGGGACAGGCGCACGCGCTGCTGGGCCCAGGCCGCGTCGCGATAAAGCGCGTCGCGTTGCTGCTGGCGCTCGGTTTCATGGAGCGACCACAGGATCACGCCCATCGCCACCGTGAACAGCACGATTGCCACCAGCGGGATGAACATGAACCAGCTGGTCGCCACCAGGTTGCGCCAGCGCAGCCACCACAATCCGCGCGGCGGCCCGTTGACGGCAGCGGGCTCGTCCACGTGGCCAAGCGTATCGAGGGGCGTCAGCGGGTTGGGCGGGGCGACCAGCGTAGGGTCGCTGCCGCTCGCCTTGGCGGAGCCGGAAGCGGAGGGAGGGACGACTGCGGCGCGGAGGTGGGAAAAGAAATCTTTGAGGGACGGCATGGTGGGATTGACGACTGACCGGCCAGTGTAGCGGGATTGCGCCGCCCCGTCGCTTGGGGTAAGCGCGAATGCGGCACTGCGGCATTCCTGCCGAAGGCGCGGCGGGCGAATGGCGTTTGGCGGCAAGGGCTGGCGCAGTTTTGTGGTGCGCTGCCGCAATATTTCATATTGTAAGAAACCATATCGCAATTTGAAAATTGGGCTTGTCTTGCCCAATGTGCTTCCATAGAATCGGTTCGACCGAAAAGTGCGGACGGCAGTGCTRCGCCCGGGCCTGCCAGCCTCGCTGGCAAGCCCGGGCGAAGTGCTAGCGAAGGACCGTGCGAAGACACTCGCGGTCCGCGCGCCGTACCGTAGTCACACCGTCAGGCCGGGGCTCCCACCACAAGAATCAGGGGGCACCGAGGCAGGAATTCACCAGGAGACAGTCATGTCAGCTGTACCAGAGCAGATCCTCGGCGCAAGCAGCGCCAACGACGCCGATCCCCAGGAAACCCACGAGTGGCTTGATGCCCTGCAGGGCGTGATCGCCGCCGAAGGCACCGACAGGGCCGCCTTCCTGATCGACAAGCAGATCGAATACGCACGCGTGAACGGCGTCACCCAGCCGTTCCACGCTGAAACGCAGTACATCAACACCATTCCGGTGGAGCAGCAGGCCCGCATTCCCGGCGACCAGGACATCGAGCACCGCATCCGCTCGTACACCCGCTGGAACGCCATGGCGATGGTGCTGCGCGCCAACAAGCACACCAACGTTGGCGGCCATATTTCCTCGTTTGCCTCGGCAGCCACGCTGTATGACGTCGGCTACAACCACTTCTGGCACGCCCCGTCCGAGAAACACGGCGGCGACCTGGTGTTCGTGCAGGGCCACTCGGCCCCGGGCGTGTATTCGCGCGCCTTCCTGCTCGGCCGCCTGAGCACGGAACAACTCGACAGCTTCCGCCAGGAAGTCGACGGCAAGGGCATCTCGTCCTACCCGCACCCGTGGCTGATGCCGGACTTCTGGCAGTTCCCGACGGTGTCGATGGGCCTGGGCCCGATCATGGCCATCTACCAGGCCCGCTTCATGAAGTACCTGCACAGCCGCGGCCTGGTGCAGACCGAAGGCCGCAAGGTCTGGGCGTTCCTGGGCGACGGCGAGACCGACGAGCCGGAATCGCTGGGCGCGATCGGCATGGCCGGGCGCGAGAAGCTGGACAACCTGGTGTTCGTGATCAACTGCAACCTGCAGCGCCTGGATGGTCCGGTGCGCGGCAACGGCAAGATCATCCAGGAACTCGAATCCGAGTTCCGCGGCGCCGGCTGGAACGTGATCAAGGTGGTGTGGGGCAGCCGCTGGGATCAGCTGCTGGCACGCGACCACAAGGGCCTGCTGATGAAGCGCATGATGGATTGCGTGGACGGCGAGTACCAGACCTTCAAGGCCAAGGATGGCGCCTACGTGCGCGAGCATTTCTTCAATACCCCTGAGCTCAAGGCGATGGTGGCCGACTGGTCCGACGAGGACATCTGGCGCCTGAACCGCGGCGGCCATGACCCGCACAAGATCTATGCCGCCTACAGCGCCGCCAACGAGCATAAGGGCCAGCCCACGCTGATCCTGGCCAAGACCATCAAGGGCTATGGCATGGGCGACGCCGGCCAGGCCATGAACATCAGCCACCAGCAAAAGAAGATGCCGGTGGACGCGATCCGCCGCTTCCGCGACCAGTTCAACATCCCGGTCTCCGACGACAAGATCGAGGAAGTGCCGTACATCACCTTCGAGGAAGGCTCGAAGGAACTGGAATACATGCGCGCCCGCCGCATGGACCTGGGCGGCTACCTGCCGGCCCGCCGCCAGAAGGCAGAAGCCCTGAAGGTGCCTGAGCTATCCGCCTTCGACGCGCTGCTCAAGGCCACCAGCGAAGGCCGTGAAGTGTCCACCACCATGGCCTTCGTACGGATCCTGAACACGCTGCTCAAGGACAAGCAGATCGGCAAGCACGTGGTGCCCATCGTGCCCGACGAGTCGCGCACCTTCGGCATGGAAGGCCTGTTTCGCCAGATCGGCATCTGGAACCAGCAAGGCCAGAAGTACGTGCCGGAAGACCACGATCAGCTGATGTTCTACAAGGAATCGCAGACTGGCCAGGTGCTGCAGGAAGGCATCAATGAAGCCGGCGCCATGTGCGACTGGATCGCCGCCGCCACGTCGTACTCGACGCACGGCATCCAGATGATCCCGTTCTACATCTATTACTCGATGTTCGGCATCCAGCGTATCGGCGACCTGTGCTGGGCGGCCGCCGACATGCGCTCGCGCGGCTTCCTGCTGGGCGGCACCTCGGGCCGCACCACGCTCAACGGCGAAGGCCTGCAGCACGAAGACGGCCACTCGCATGTGTTCCATGCCGTGATCCCGAACTGCATCTCGTATGACCCGACCTTCCAGTACGAGCTGGCGGTGATCATGCAGGACGGCCTGCGCCGCATGTACGCCGAGCAGGAAGACGTCTACTACTACCTGACGGTGATGAACGAGAACTACGAGCATCCGGAAATGCCGGCTGGCGTAGAGGGCGACATCGTCAAGGGCATGTACCAGTTCAAGAAGGGCGTGGAAAACAGCAATGCGCCGCGCGTGCAGCTGCTGGGTTCGGGCACGATCTTCCGCGAGGTGATCGCCGCTGCCGACCTGCTCAAGAAGGACTGGGGCGTGGAGTCGGACCTGTGGGGTTGCCCGAGCTTTACCGAACTGGCCCGCGAAGGCCACGACGTGGAGCGTTGGAACCTGCTGCACCCGACCGAGCCGCAACGCGAGTCGCACGTGACCAAGAGCCTCAAGTCGGTGCGCGGCCCGGTGATCGCCTCGACCGATTACGTGCGCGCCTTTGTCGACCAGATCCGTCCCTTCGTGCCGCGCCGTTTCGTGGTGCTGGGCACCGATGGTTTTGGCCGCTCGGACACCCGCGAGAAGCTGCGTCACTTCTTCGAGGTGGACCGTCACTGGGTGACGCTGGCTGCACTGAAGGCGCTGGCTGACGAAGGTGCCATCGGTCGCGACAAGGTGGCCGAAGCCATCAAGAAGTACAACCTCGACCCCAACAAGCCGAACCCGATGTCGGTCTAAGCAGGCCGACTGCACGAACCCCCGCAGGAGCGGCAACGCCGCGTGCGCGGGCGCCGGGCTGATTCCCGGCGCCCTGCGGCGCGGCGGCGTGACAGATCACGGCGGTGAGGGTAACCTCACACGCTCGTGTTTGTCGTGCGCGCCGGCCTGCCCAGGAGACACTGAATGAGTCAAGCGATTGAAATCAAGGTGCCGGATATCGGCGATTACGACGCCGTTCCCGTCATCGAAGTGCACGTGAAACCGGGCGACACCATCAACGCGGAAGACGCGCTGGTGACGCTGGAATCGGACAAGGCCACGATGGACGTGCCTTCGCCCCAGGGCGGCACCGTCAAGGAAGTCAGGATCAAGATTGGCGACAACGTCGCCGAAGGCACCGTGCTGGTGATGCTGGAGCCCGCCGGCCAGGCGGCCACCGCGCCCGCCCCGGCCGCGGCCGCACCGGCTCCTGCAGCCGCCGTGCCGGCCCCCGCCCCGATGCCGGCTCCGGCCCCGGCCCCGGCGGCAGCCAGCGCTCCCGCGCCGGCCGCCGGCCCGGTTGAGGTCAAGGTGCCGGATATCGGCGACTACGACTCGGTCCCGGTGATCGAAGTCCACGTCAAGCCGGGCGACACCATCAACGCCGAAGACGCGCTGGTAACGCTGGAGTCCGACAAGGCCACCATGGACGTGCCGTCGCCGGCGGCCGGCGTGGTTAAGGAAGTCCGGATCAAGGTCGGTGACAACGTCGCCGAAGGCACGCTGATCCTGATTCTCGAAGGCGCCGCCGGTGCGCCGGCCGGCGCGCCTGCCGCTGCTGCCCCGGCTGCCGCTGCCGCTCCGGCTCCCGCACCTGTAGCCAGCGCCCCGGCCCCGGTCCCTGCGGCCGCGCCCGCCGCGGCTGCTCCGGTGGCCGGCGTGACCGGCACCGCTGCCCATGCCAGCCCCTCCGTGCGCAAGTTCGCGCGCGAACTGGGTGTGGATGTGTCGCGCGTGCCGGGCACCGGCCCCAAGGGACGGATCACCCAGGACGACGTGCAGGCCTACGTCAAGGGCGTGATGAGCGGTCATGCCGCCGCCCCGGCAAAGGCAGCCGCCGCCCCGGCTGGTGGTGGCGAGCTGAACCTGCTGCCGTGGCCGAAGGTGGATTTCACCCGTTTCGGCGAGGTCGAAAGCAAGCCGCTGTCGCGCATCAAGAAGCTCTCGGGCGCGAACCTGCATCGCAACTGGGTGATGATTCCCCACGTCACCAATCACGACGAGGCCGACATCACCGAGCTGGAAGCCTTCCGCGTGCAGCTCAACAAGGAATACGAGAAGCAAGGCGTCAAGGTCACCATGCTGGCCTTCATGATCAAGGCCACCGTCGCCGCGCTGAAGAAATTCCCGAACTTCAACGCTTCGCTCGATGGCGAGAACCTGGTGCTGAAGCAGTATTTCAACATCGGTTTCGCCGCTGACACGCCGAACGGCCTGGTTGTGCCGGTGATCAAGAACGCCGACAAGAAGGGCGTGATCGAGATCGGCCAGGAAATGAACGAACTGGCCAAGCTGGCGCGCGACGGCAAGCTCAAGCCGGACCAGATGCAAGGCGGCTGCTTCTCGATCTCCTCGCTGGGCGGCATCGGCGGCACGTATTTCACGCCGATCATCAACGCGCCGGAAGTGGCCATCATGGGCGTGTGCAAGTCGTACCAGAAGCCGGTGTGGGATGGTAAGCAGTTCGTGCCACGCCTGACGCTGCCGCTGTCGCTGTCGTGGGATCACCGCGTCATCGACGGTGCGGAAGCGGCTCGCTTCAACACCTATTTCGGTCAGTTGCTGGCCGATTTCCGCCGCATCCTGCTGTAAGGCGGGCAGGGCGCGCCCGGCCTCGCGGCCATGCGCGCCCTTACCTGCAACGTCTGCAACCTGCAAACAGGAAGCGAGCCCATGACTACCTGCGTTGTCGTCAAGAAGGCCGGCGAAGTGGCGATTGCCGCCGACGCGCTGGTGACGTTTGGCGACACCCGGCTCACGCGCGCCTACGAGCGCAACCAGAAGGTGTTCCCGGTGGGTGACAGCTTCGTGGCGCTTGCCGGCACCACCGCGCACTTCCCGGTCATGCGCAGCCTGTTGGCCGGGCTGGGCGAGGATTGCCGGCTGGGTTCGCGCGATGACGTCTTCCGGACCTTCCTCAAGGTGCATGAAAAACTCAAGAMCGAGTATTTCATCAACACCAAGGAGGAC
The DNA here is from genome assembly GCF_056398045.1 of Cupriavidus sp. 05L411. Classification (NCBI taxonomy): domain Bacteria; kingdom Pseudomonadati; phylum Pseudomonadota; class Betaproteobacteria; order Burkholderiales; family Burkholderiaceae; genus Cupriavidus; species Cupriavidus sp. 05L411. The sequence goes on from NZ_JBFTOQ010000010.1 coordinate 118,191, forward strand.
GAGGACGATCCTTACGAGTCCTCGCAGATCGTCTGCCTGATTGCCAATCCGGCCGGCATTTTCGGCGTGTATTCGTACCGCGAAGTCTTCTCGTTCGATCGCTTCTGGGGCATTGGCTCGGGGCGCAACTACGCGTTGGGCGCCATGCACGCGGTCTACGACCAGCCGGGCCTCGCCGCCCGCGAGATTGCGCGCATCGGGGTGGACGCAGGGGTGGAGTTCGACAAGAGTTCGGCAGGCCCGGTCGAGGTGCAGGTGGTGCAACTGGCTGACATGGCTGGCGACGGAGCAACCAATAACGATGGCGCGCCCCGCATCTGAAGCGGAGTGCGTTCTTGAGGAGCAAAACATGAGTGTGATCGAAGTCCAGGTGCCGGATATCGGCGATTTCGACGCGGTGGAAGTCATCGAGGTGCTGGTCAAGGCTGGCGATACGGTCGAGCAGGAGCAATCGCTGATCGTGCTCGAGTCCGACAAGGCCAGCATGGATGTGCCGTCGTCCGCGGCCGGCAAGGTGGTGGAGGTGCGTATCAAGGTGGGCGACAAGGTCGCCAAGGGCGCCGTCATCTGCACGCTGGAGAGCGAAGCCGCGGCCAAGCCGGCGGCCGCGCCGGTCCCTGCACCCGCGCCTGCGCAGGTATCCGCGCCTGCCGCGGCTCCGGCTCCCGTGGCCGCCGCGCATGCGGGCAGCGCGGATATTACCTGCGACATGCTGGTGCTCGGCGCCGGCCCTGGTGGCTACTCGGCTGCCTTCCGCAGCGCCGATCTTGGCATGAACACCGTGCTGGTCGAACGCTACAGCACGCTTGGCGGCGTCTGCCTGAACGTGGGCTGCATCCCCTCCAAGGCGCTGCTGCACAACGCCGCCGTGATCGACGAAGCCAAGGCCCTGGCGGCCCACGGCATCCTGTTCGGCGAGGCCAAGATCGACCTCGACGGGCTGCGCCACTACAAGGAAACCGTGGTCGGCAAGCTGACCGGCGGCTTGGCCGGCATGGCCAAGGCCCGCAAGGTACAGGTCGTGCGCGGCATCGGCACCTTCCTCGACCCGCATCACCTCGAGGTGCAGGAAACCGAAGGTGACGCCAAGGCGACGACGGGCAAGAAGACTGTGATCCGCTTCGAAAAAGCCGTCATCGCCGCCGGCAGCCAGGCGGTCAAGTTGCCGTTCATCCCCGAGGACCCGCGCATCGTGGACTCCACCGGCGCGCTGGAACTGCCGGAAGTGCCCAACAAGATGCTGGTCATCGGCGGCGGCATCATCGGGCTAGAAATGGCCACGGTGTACAGCACGCTGGGCGCCAGCATCGACGTGGTGGAAATGCTCGATGGCCTGATGCAGGGCGCCGACCGCGACCTGGTCAAGGTCTGGGACAAGATGAACAAGAAGCGCTTCGACAAGGTCATGCTCAAGACCAAGACGGTCGGCGTGGAAGCGAAGCCGGACGGCATCTACGTCAAGTTCGAAGGCGAGCAGGCGCCGGCCGAGCCGCAACGCTACGACCTGGTGCTGGTGTCGGTGGGCCGCGTGCCCAACGGCAAGCGCATCGGCGCGGAGAAGGCGGGCGTGGCGGTCACGGATCGCGGCTTTATCGACGTCGACAAGCAGATGCGCACCAATGTGCCGCACATCTTCGCTATCGGCGACATCGTCGGCCAGCCCATGCTGGCCCACAAGGCGGTGCACGAAGCGCACGTGGCAGCGGAAGCCGCGCACGGCGAGAAGGCCTACTTTGACGTCAAGCAGATTCCGTCGGTGGCCTACACCGATCCGGAAGTGGCCTGGGCCGGCGTGACCGAAGACCAGTGCAAGGCGCAGGGGATCAAGTACAGCAAAAGCGTGTTCCCGTGGGCAGCTTCCGGCCGTGCCATTGCCAACGGCCGCGACGAAGGCTTTACCAAGCTGATCTTCGACGAGGAAACCCACCGGATCATCGGCGGGGGCATCGTTGGCATGCATGCCGGCGACCTGATCAGTGAAGTCTGCCTGGCAGTCGAGATGGGTGCCGATGCAGTGGATATCGGCAAGACCATCCACCCGCACCCGACGCTGGGCGAATCCATCGGCATGGCAGCCGAGATCTACGAAGGTGTCTGCACCGACGTCCCGCCGCCGCGCAAGCGCTAAGCACCGGACGTTAGCGACTCGAGTGAGGCCCGCCGTATGGCGGGCCTTTTTACGTCTTGATTCGCAATTAACCGCCAGATTTTTTGCCGCATACGCTTGCGGCTACGCCGGCCAAGGCTTGCCTGCAGCGGGGAGGGCGTGTATCCGTGTGTCCGAGTGCCTGCTTGCCAATGTGTCGCGGGCAAAAAAATCCCGGCGCATGGCCGGGAATGAATCGATATTGGAATACATGGAAACCAGATACCGAGGAGACTCCGTAGGAGGGCAGGGCGGCTTGCGTAGCCTTCCGTGCTGCCTTCGTTGGCAAAATGCGCTGGCCATGCCAGGCGCGCTTTGCCAACGAACCGGCCGAAGCCGGTCCGTTTCCTGCCGTCGCGGATTAGGCGGCGGTGGTGGCCTTCTTGGTCGCGGTGCGAGCCGTGGCGCTGGCTTGCTGTGCGGCCTTGGTGGCGGCGCTGGCGGCTGCCTGGAAGTTGGTCTCAGCGATTTCAACAGCTTGCTTGGTGGCCTTCTGGACCGACTCGTAAGCGTTGTTGGCGGCGCTGATCGCGGACTTCACGATGGCAACGGTCGACTCGGAGCCGGCCGGGGCGTTCTTGGCGAGGTTCTCGACCAGGGTTTGCACCTTCTTCGAGTTCTCGGCCAGTTGGGCTTCGGCGACCTTGGTGAATTCAGCCTGGGTTTCCGAGGCGATTTCGTACACGTGGCGGCTGTAGGCCAGGGCCTTTTCGGCAACCGGCTGGACCAGCGAGGTCTGGAGGGCCAGGAATTCCTGGGCGTCCTTGGCCGAGAGGGCCTTCTTGGCGTTGTCCACGTTTTCAGCGAACGTGGCCTTGACGACTTGCAGGTTCAGCTCGACCAGCTTTTCGATGCCTTCAAAAGCTTTGGTGGTCAGGCCAAACAGGGTTTCGAGGTTGGCTTTTTGCGCTGCGGCGACTTGTTCCGGGGTGAAGCTCATGCTGGTCTCCAATAATGAAGTTCAAGGTCATGCAAAATTAGGCCGCCCAGATGTCAAAGCCATGACGAAATCAAGGTAAAACCTGTTTTCTCGTCAGCCAGCCCCAGGCGTAAGGGGGTTATCGGCGCGCTCCGCTTGCTCTGCAAAATCGATGGTGCGCCGCAACAATTCCAATTGTAGGGAAAAGAAAAACGGTGTCAAGGGCTTCTTGTGCAATGCACAAATAAGTGTTGTTGAAGTCGGTGCACTGCCACATTTTGGCTGCGTAGCATCGGCAGGCTTGCCACGCCCGGCACCTTGCGAGGAGGAGGGGCGGGAGGGGCCGCGCACCCTGGAGCCAGCACAGTGCTACCATCGCGGTCTGCCGGAATCGCTGTCTCCCAAGGGCGCAACCCGCCGGCCGATGCACCACGGCCAAGTTGCCGCGACCGGCCGCCCGCCTATGTTTGCCCTCATGCTCGCTTTTTACGCCGATCATTTTGTCCTGCCCCTACCTGAGGGCCACCGCTTCCCGATGCGCAAATACAGCATGTTGCGGGAGACGGTCGAGCGCGGCGTGCCGGGGCTGGTGCTGGTCGAGGCGCCGCGGGCCGGGGACGATGCCTTGCTGTTGGCGCACACCCCTGAATATGTCGCGAGCGTCTCCCGGGGCGAACTGGACCCGGCGCGCCAGCGCGAGATCGGCTTTCCGTGGTCCGACGCCATGGTCGAGCGCTCGCGGCGCTCCGCTGGTGCCACCATCGAGGCCTGCCGCGTAGCGCTGCGTGAGGGCATCTCGGTCAACCTGGCTGGCGGCACGCACCACGCCTATGCCGATAAGGGCGGTGGCTTCTGCGTTTTCAACGACGCGGCCATCGCCGCGCGCCAATTGCGTGGCGACGGCCGGGTGGCGCGCGTGGCCGTGGTCGACCTCGACGTGCACCAGGGCAACGGCACCGCCTCCATCCTGCGTGACGATCCCTTCGTCTTCACGCTGTCCTTGCATGGCGAGAAAAACTATCCCTTCCGCAAGGAGGCCAGCGATCTCGACGTAGGCCTGCCCGATGGCTGCGACGATGAGGCTTACGCCCAAGCGCTGCAGGGCGCACTCGATACGCTGTTCGCGCGTTTCGCTCCCGACCTGATCATTTATCTAGCCGGCGCCGATCCGCATGAGGGCGACCGGCTTGGACGCCTGAAACTGACGCTGGCCGGGCTGGCCCGGCGCGACTGCCTGGTGTTTGACGCGGCCCTGGAGCGCGGTCTGCCCATTGCCGTGGCCATGGCCGGCGGCTACGGCAACCAGATCGAGAATACCGTCGCGGTGCATGCGCAGACCATCGCGCTCGCCGCGCAATATCACGAACGCTATGCCCGGCGCGACAAGCCGGACGCCGCCGGTGCGATCCTGCCCACCGGCGATACGGAGAAGGCACAAGGATGAGTGCAACCAGCCAGGCCCACGCGGCACGCGGCACCTTGTGGATGGCCGCCATGCCGTGGCTGTTCGTCGTGATCTGGAGCACGGGATTCATCGTAGCCAAGTACGGCATGCCGCACGCGGAGCCGATGACCTTCCTGTTTCTGCGCTTTGTCGGTGTGCTGGTGCTGATGGTGCCCTTCGTGTTGATGGCGCGCGTCCCGCTGCCGCAGCGCGCCGGGGCGACCGACTGGCGCATGGTCGGGCACATCGCGCTGGCTGGGCTGTTCCTGCAGGCGGGCTACCTGGGTGGCGTGTGGGCAGCGGTCAAGCTCGGCATGCCGGCGGGCGTCTCCGCGCTGATCGTCGGCATGCAGCCGATCCTGACCGCGCTGGCGGCCTCGCGCATGGGTGAGACCATCGGGCGGCGCCAGTGGCTGGGGTTGCTGCTCGGCATCCTTGGCGTGGGCCTGGTGGTGGCAAACAAACTGTCGGCCAGCGGGCTGTCCGCGCCAAGCCTGCTGCTGGCGGTGGGCGCCTTGTTCTCGATCACCTTCGGCACGCTGTACCAGAAACGCCATTGCCCGATGTTCGACCTGCGCATGGGCTCGGTGATCCAGTTCGCGGCGGCGGCGCTGGCCTGCCTGCCGTTCATGTTCCTCACCGAAACCCGTCACGTTGAGTGGAATGCCGAGATGGTTGGCGCGCTCGCCTGGTCGGTTGTCGCGTTGTCCATCGGGGCCATCTCGCTGTTGTTCCTATTGATCCGCCAAGGCGCGGCCACCAAGGTATCCAGCCTCATGTATCTCACCCCGCCGACCACCGCCGCCATGGCGTGGCTGCTGTTCGGCGAGAGCTTCCCGCCGCTGGCCGCGCTTGGCATGGCCCTGGCCGCCGGTGGCGTTGCGCTGGTGATCCGCCGCTAATTTTCCCTTTTCGCGCTTTTCGATGAACCCGACCGCAGACACCCGCAGCGCCTATCGCCATTTCCAGCCCATCACCACGCGCTGGATGGATAACGACGTCTATGGCCACGTCAACAACGTCATCTACTACAGTTATTTCGATACCGTGGTGAACACCTACCTGATCCGGGGGGGCGTGCTGGACATCGAGTCCGGCGACACCATCGGGCTGGTGATCGAGACGCAATGCAATTATTTTGCCGCGCTGTGTTTTCCCGACACGGTGGTGGCGGGGCTGCGCGTGGCGCGGCTGGGCAATTCGAGCGTGCGCTACGAAGTGGGCCTGTTCCGTAACGACGAAGACGTAGCTGCGGCGCAGGGCCATTTCGTTCATGTCTATGTGAATCGCGCCACGCGCCGCCCGGTGCCGCTACCGCCCGCGCTGCGCGATGCGCTGCAGGCCCTGGTGTGCGAACCCGCGGATGCCGGTGCATGATCAGGCCCGCGCAGAGGAGTTAAAAACCATGGATTCGCTGCAGAAACGGGGCGCCGCCCTGATCGATCAGGCCATCATCACGCGCCGCTCGGTGCGCGCGTTTCTCGATACGCCGGTGCCGCGCGACGTGGTCAACGAGATCCTGGCCGTGGCCAGCCGGGCGCCGTCGGGCACCAACGCCCAGCCATGGCGGGTCTATGTGCTGACTGGCGATGCCAAGGTGAAGCTGTCGGCGGACGTGCTGGCCGCTTACGACGATCCGCAGCGCGACAGCAAGTATCGCGAGGAGTATCCCTACTATCCACGCGAGTGGGTGGCGCCGTACATTGACCGCCGCCGCAAGGTAGGTTGGGACCTGTACAGCCTGCTGCAGATCAGCCGCGAGGACAAGGCGCGCATGCATGCGCAGCACTCGCGCAACTTCACGTTCTTCGGTGCCCCGGTGGGCATGATCTTCACGATCGACCGCATCCTGGAGCTGGGCAGCTGGCTGGACTACGGCATGTTCCTGCAAAGCATCATGGTGGCGGCGCGGGCGCGCGGGCTGGATACCTGTCCGCAGGCGGCGTTCACTCAGTTCCACGCGGTCATCGGCAATCACTTGCGCTTGCCGGCGGATGAAATGGTGGTGTGCGGCATGGCCCTGGGCCATGCTGACCCCGCCGCCATAGAGAATACCCTTAGTACTGAGCGTGAACCGGTAAGCGGGTTCGCGCGTTTCTTATCTTAAGAAGTTGTCGGCGGCGAAGGCCCGCTTTGTGCCGTCGCCGCTCGCTGCATGTTGGCTCGGGGCAACCCGATGGGCGGGTGAGAAAGATGAAACAGTGTGGAATTACCACAGTCGACGTCGGTCTTAATGCACGTGTCATGTGATGTGTGCCCCGCATTTGCCGTAATGTGGAATTGTTTGCAAATCGAACTTTAAAGAGCCTTCGTAAGTCTTTAATCTTGCTAACAATTTCTTTTTTTCCTAAACTGGCGCMATCCTAGYTGCGCGCTGAATGAATCATGTTCCGGTCTGATTCCCCCCTATTTTTGCGATTCTTCGGCTCTACCCCTCTTACTTCGGTTGCGGCCTCTGTGCTGTTGACCGTTTCCATGCTGGCCGCCCCTGTGGCCGATGCCGCGACGAAAACGTCGGACACCGCTAAAACCAGCAAAAAGTCGGCAAAAGTCGCCAAGTCCGAAAAAAAATCGGCAAATTCCCCCTCTAAATCCGCGAAATCCAAGCAGGTCGCGACCAGCGGCAAGGCCGAGCGCGCCACTACGCGCAAGGTCGTGGTACTGAAAAACGGTAAGCGCACCGTGGTGGCGCAGCGCCAGGCGGTACCGGTTCGTGCGGCATTCATCCCCGCGAAACCCTCGCTGGGCGAGGCGCTCGGCCTGCGTGACACCGAAGACGCGCTCGCACTGCGCTCCAGCGTGGCGCTGGTGATGGATCAGAACTCCAACGAAGTGCTGTTCCAGAAGAACGCCGCCGCGGTCCTGCCGATCGCCTCGATCACCAAGCTGATGACCGCCCTGGTTGTGATGGACGCGCGCCAGCCGATGGACGAGGTGCTCACCATCACCGAGGAAGACCGCGACAACGAAAAGCACAGCAGTTCGCGCCTGCGCTTTGGCGCGCAGCTCTCCCGTCAGGAGGCGCTCCTGCTGGCGCTGATGTCCTCGGAGAATCGTGCGGCATCGGTGTTGGGCCGCAGCTACCCGGGCGGCCTGCCGGCCTTTGTGCAAGCCATGAACCGCAAGGCACGCGAGCTCGGTATGAACGACAGCCACTTTGTCGATTCGAACGGCTTGTCGAGCAGCAATGTATCGAGCGCGATGGACCTCGTGCGCATGGTCAACGCGGCGTACCGCAACCCCACCATCCGCGAGTTTTCGACGCAGACCGAGCATGAGGTCAATGTACTGGGCCGCACCCAGCACTACGTCAGCACCAACCGTTTGGTTCGCGGCGGCAACTGGGAGATCGGCCTGCAGAAAACAGGCTTTATCTCCGAGGCTGGCCAGTGCCTGGTGATGCAGGCACGTGTAAATGGCCGCAATGTGGTGATGGTGTTCCTGGATTCCGTTGGCAAGCTGTCCCGCTTTGCCGATGCCAATCGCGTCAAGGACTGGCTGGAACACGTGCAGACCGGGCCTGGCCGCCCTTTTCCGACGTCCCCAAACCTGACGCAGGGGCCTGGCAGCCCCACTAGCCCTCAGGCAATCCTGACCGCCCAGCAGCCTCGCGGCATCTGATGGCGGCGCCGGAGTGATCTGGCCGCCTGCTGCTTGAAGTCAAAAAAACGCGCCGTCACCGGCGCGTTTTTCCTTGGAGCCTGGGCGGCGCGCTTAGAGCAGCTTGCCCGGATTCATGATGCCGGCCGGATCCAGCAGCTGCTTGATGCCCTGCATCATGCGCAGCTCGAGTGGGTCCTTGAGGCGCAGGAAATCATCGCGCTTGAGCTGGCCGATGCCATGCTCGGCGCTGATGCTGCCGCCGTAGCGCGCCACTTCATCCAGCACTTCGGCGGTCAGCGCCTTGCCATGCTGCGCGGTCCAGTCGCGCTCCGCGCCCGCGGGGCGCGACAGGTTGTAGTGCAGGTTGCCGTCGCCGAAATGCCCGAAGATAAACGGGCGGATGCTGGGGCTGATGGCCTTGAGGCGCGCCTCCATCGACACCATGAAGGCCGGGATCTGCTCGATCGGCAGCGACACATCGTGCTTCAGGTGCGGCCCGTCGGCGCGCTGGGCCTCGGAGATTTCCTCGCGCAGCTTCCACAGGCTTTGCAGTTGCGACAGCGACGCAGAGACGGCGGCGTCCAGGCACAGCTCGCGCTCCAGCGCCTCGCCAATCACGCGCTCCAGCAGCACGTTGAGGGCGGCTTCGTCGGTGGTGTCGGCCAGTTCCACCAGCACATAGGCGGGATAGCGTTGGCTGAAGGGCTCCTGCACGCCTTCCGCGTGCTTGAGCACGAGGTCGACGCAATCGCCGGTGAAGAATTCGAAGGCTTGCAGGCGAGCGCCGCACTGCGCGAAGAGCAGCTCGAAGAGCTCCAGCGCCTGCTGCGGGGAGGCTACTGCCGCAAGCACCACCGAGCGTGCGTCGGTGCGCGGAAACAGGCGCAGCGCTGCCGCGGTAATGACGCCCAGCGTGCCTTCGGAGCCGATCAGCAATTGCTTGAGGTCGTAGCCGGTGTTGTCCTTGCGCAAGGCGCGCAGGCCGTGAAAGATCTCGCCGTTGGGCAGCACGGCTTCCACGCCCAGCACCAGCTCGCGGGTCATGCCGTAGCGCACCACATTGACCCCGCCCGCGTTGGTCGCGAGATTGCCGCCGATCTGGCAGGAGTCCTCGGCCGCCAGGCTGAGCGGCAGCAGGCGATGCGCCTCCTGCGCGGCGCGCCGCAGGTTGCCCAGGATGCAGCCCGCCTCGGCGACGAGCGTGTTGGCGATGGTATCGATCGAGCGGATCGCGTTCATGCGGTCCATGCTCAGCACCACGTTGGCGGGGCTGCTGTCCGGCGCGGCACCGCCGCACAGGCCGGTGTTGCCACCACGCGGCACCACCGGGACCGCGGCCTGCTGGCACAAGGCCAGGCAACGTGCCACTTCATCCACCGAGCGCGGGCGCACCACGGCTTGCGCATTGCCACGGTAAAGGCCGCGCCAGTCGGCGAGCCACGGCGCAACCTGGTCTGGCTCGGTGGCGACCACGTCGGCGCCTAGCGCTTCGATCAGGCGGGGCAGGAAAGCTGAGTTTTGCATGATGGGTCTATCCGGAGTGGCAATGCGGCTTCAGGCCGCGGAATGAGAGGGCTCTTGGCCGCTGGTGAGGGGCTCGCCGCGCGCTGCCAGTTGGAGGCCCAGGCGTGCCGCCGCGCCGCGCAGGTGGGCTACCGCCGCGGCGCGTGCTTGTTCAGGGTCGCCGGCGCGGATCGCGTGAAAGATGGCCAGGTGTTCCTGGTGGACCCGTTCGGACAGGCCTTCCTGCTGGCGGGTATTGAGCCGCGCCACATGCACGGCCTGGTGCAACTGCAGGTTCAGGTACTGCAGAAGCTGCAGGTAGTACTTGTTGTGGGTGGCGGTGGCGATCGCCACATGGAATGCGGTGTCTGCCTCAGCGCTGTGGTGCGGGTCGTGCAATTGCGCCGCGAGCCGGTCCAGCAGCGCCTGCATGCCGGCGACATCCTGCGCGGTGCGCCGCAGCGCCGCCAGCGCGGCGGCGGCGCTCTCCAGGTCGAGCCGCAGCTCGTAGATGCTGGCCAGTTCGTCGCGATCGATGCCGATCTCCTGCGGCAGCTGGAAGCCGGCATTGCCCACGCGCGAGCGCACCGTGCTGCCCACGCCCTGGCGGCTTTCGACCAGGCCTTGGGAGCGCAGGTGCTCGGTCACCTCGCGGATGACGGCGGGGCTCACACCGTATTGCTCGGCAAGCTGCTTGCCGGTCGGCAGCCGGGCGCCAACGGGGTAGGTACCGCCGGCGATCTCGGCGCGCAACTGCTGGGTTACCTGTTCGGTGAGGGTAATGGCTTTGGTCCGCATGCCCAGCAGGATATAGCTATTCAGGTTATCTGAAAACTAAGGGTATATACCTAATTTTCGATTGTGGCTATGCGAGAGGGAAAGAGGGGAAGGAGAAGGGGAGGCGGGCGAGGTAAGGGTTCGGCGCGAAGGGCGCGTGGCTCCCCGCGCCGTCCACCCCGCCGTGTTCAGGCTGCGACGTCAGTCGCGTAGCCCATGCCGCGCGAGATCTGCAACGCGGTGTCCTTCAGGTTTTGCAGCCAGCTGTCCTGCAGGCGGTCGGCCGGGGCCGAAAGCGACAATCCGGCCACCAGACGGCGCGAGTCGTCGTAGATGCCGGCGGCGATGCAACGCACGCCGAGTTCCAGCTCTTCGTTGTCGCGCGCATAGCCGTTGGTGCGCACCCAGTTGAGTTCGCGCTCGAGCTTGATCAGGTCGGTGATTGAGGTGCGGGTGTGGCCGGCTAGCCCGGTGCGGGTGGCGTAGTTGCGAACGCGCGCCACTTCATCGGCGGCCAGAAACAGCTTGCCGACCGAAGTCAGGTGCAGCGGGGCGCGGCCGCCAATGGCGCGCACCACCTGCATGCCGGAGCGCTCGCTATAGGCACGCTCGATGTAGACGATCTCGTCGCCTTGCCGCACCGACAGGTTCACCGTCTGGCCCGTCACGCGGTGCAGGGCCCGCATCGGTGCCAGCGCGGCGTCGCGTACCGACAGCCGGGCCTTGACCAGGTTGCCGAGCTCCAGCAGCCGCATGCCAAGCCGGTAGCTGCCCGGATCGGAGCGGTCCACAAAGCGGCAGGCCACCATGTCATTGAGGATGCGGTGCGCGGTGGAAGGGTGCAGCCCGGTGGTCAGCGACAGCTCCTTGAGGCTGACCGGATCAGCGTGCTGGGCGAGCGCATCCAGCAGGGTCATCATGCGTTCGATGACCTGGATGGACGTCTTGCCGGGGGCTTTGTCTGCTTCTGCCATGGGGAAATGTTGCCGTGCGGCAAATTAAGCGGTTGCCTGATTCTATCTCGCATTGTGAAAATTTCAATAGGTGAAATGGCATTGCCGAAAGAATCTTCTGATTTTGCCGATGGCGAATGTGTCGAAAAAGGCATGCAAAAATGCGGCGAATTCACCCCTGCCGTGCACGCTTTTGTATGCTGGCCGGTGCGCAAGGGCGCATAATTGCGGGGTTTCGGGGTCTGGAAAAGGGAAACAATGCGAGTTGGTCTGTTCGCCACCTGCCTGGTGGACCTCATGCGTCCGGAAATCGGCTTCTCGGTGCTCAAGTTGCTGGAGAAGGCTGGCTTCGAGGTGATGGTGCCCGAAGCCCAGACCTGTTGCGGGCAACCTGCCTACAATTCGGGCGAGCGCACGGCATCGCGCGATCTGGCGGAAAAATTCCTGCGCGAGTTCGAAATGTTCGACTACGTGGTGATTCCGTCCGGATCCTGCGGCGGCATGGTGCTGCACCACTATGCGGACCTGCTCGGCGACGATCCCGAGTTGAATGGCCGCTACGAAGGCCTGCGCTCCCGCGTGTTCGAGCTGACCGATTTCCTGGTCAACGTGGCCAAGCTGGGCGAGTTCGATTCAAAGTTCACGGGCCGCATTACCTACCATGACTCTTGCTCCGGCTTGCGCGAACTGGGCGTCAAGAGCCAGCCCCGCGCTCTCCTGGCGCAATTGCCCGGTGTGCAGCTGAGCGAGATGAAGGACTGCGAGGCTTGCTGCGGATTCGGCGGCACCTTCTCGGTCAAGTACGGCAATATCTCCACGGCCATCGTCGATGAGAAGTGCGCCAACATCAAGGCCAGCGGCGCCGATGCCGTGGTGCTGGGCGACCTCGGCTGCATGCTCAATATCGAGGGGCGCCTGCGCAGGACCGGCGACACGCGCACCCAGGTACTGCATATCGCGCAAGTGCTCGCCGGTGATGCCTGATCCCGGCCAGCTGAAAAACAAACCTTAGCGAGATCTCCGCTATGCAAGTTCGCAGCATGGAATTCAAAGCGCGCGCGGGCCAGAAGCTGGCCGACCAGCGCCTGCAGCAGAACCTCAAGAAGCTCTCCACCAAATTCGTCACGGCGCGCGCCGACGCCATCCGCGACATCGACTTCGATGCCACCCGCGAGGCACTCAAGGAGCGCCGCGACCGCGCGCTGCAGAACCTCGACGTCTGGCTCGCCACCTTCGAGGAAAACGCCACGCGCCGCGGCGCCACCGTGCTGTTTGCCGAGACCACGGCCGACGCCGCGCGGCTGGTAGCCGAGATTGCGCACAAGCACGGGGTGAAGAAGGTCATCAAGAGCAAATCGATGGTGACCGAGGAAATGCGCCTGAACCAGGTGCTGGGCGAGATGGGCGTGCAGAGCATCGAGACGGATCTGGGCGAATACATCCTGCAGATCAACGATGCCGAACCGCCGTCGCACATCATCGCTCCGGTAGTGCACAAGGACAAGGAAGAGATCGCCGATCTCTTCGCCAAGGTCCACCACAAACCGCGCCTGACCGATATCTCGGAGATGACGCGCGAGGCGCGTGAAGTGCTGCGGCCGGAATTTCTGTCGGCCGACATGGGCGTGACCGGCGGCAATTTCATCATTGCCGAAACAGGCTCGGTGGCGGTGGTGACCAATGAAGGCAACGAAGGCATGTGCACGGTGATGCCGCGCGTGCACGTGGCCGTGACCGGCATCGAGAAGGTGCTGCCGACGCTGGAAGACCTGGCTACCGTGATGCGGCTGCTGCCGCGCTCGGCCACCGGCCAGGCCATCTCGAACTACTTTTCGCTGCTGACCGGCCCGCGCGCCGAGGGCGAGCGCGACGGCCCGGAGCATATGTATTTCGTGCTGGTCGACGGCGGGCGCAGCGGCCTGATCGGCGGCGACTTCCAGGACATGCTGCGCTGCATCCGCTGCGGCGCTTGCATGAACCATTGCCCGGTGTACCAGAAGATCGGCGGCCATGCCTATGGCTGGGTCTACCCGGGCCCGATGGGCAGCGTGCTGACGCCGAGCTATGTCGGCATCGCCAACGCGCTGGACCTGCCGCAGGCTGCCACGCTGTGCGGAGAATGCAACCGCGTGTGCCCGGCTTCGATCCCGCTGTCGGACCTGCTGCGCAAGCTGCGCGAGAAGCAGATGGAGCGTGGCCTGCGTCCCTGGCAGGAGCGGCTCGGGCTGCAAGTGTGGGGCTACGTGGCGCGCCGCCCGGGGCTATATGCCTTCGCCACCCGCGTCGGCGCGCGCTTGCTCTCGCGCATGGGCGGCAGCAGCAAGCTGATTGCCAGCTTGCCGATGGCGGGCCGTGGGTGGACCGAGACCCGCGACCTGCCGGCACCGAGCGGACGCACGTTCCGCGAACTTTACAAAGAAAGGAGGGCGCGTTGATGGCCACGACTACGAACAATGCACCGGCGCTGGCAACCATGCGCGCCGCACTTGAACAACACATCGGCGGCCAGCTCGCGGCCGATGGCCTGGTGCGCAGCTGGCGCGAGGCAGCTCCCGGCCTGGTGCTGCCGCCGATGTTCGGGCAGGCGATGGAAGAGCTGCTGCGCCGGCTGGAGATGGCGGCGGTATTTGCGCAGGATAGCTGCTCGTTCTCGAGCACCGCCGTCACCGACCAGCTCAAGCGCTGGCTGGACAAGGCGGCCACAGCCTGAGCAGCCACATGCCGTGCCCGAATGCAAAAGGCCCCCGCTCAAGCGGGGGCCTTTTGCATGGGTGCGTGGCTAAGCGAACGAAGCGCGAGGCTCAGCCCAGCAGCAGGGCATCATCATCCAGCTGCTCATGCCGCGTCTGCTCGAACATGCGCAGCAGGTCCGGCACGTCCAGTCCGGCGCGCTGGTCGCCCGACACGTCCAGCACCACCTGGCCCTGGTGCAGCATCACGGTGCGTTGTCCGTAGTCCAGCGCCTGGCGCATGCTGTGCGTGACCATCATCGTGGTGAGCTTGGCTTCCTCCACGATCTTGGCGGTCAGCTCCAGCACGAAGGCGGCGGTCTTCGGGTCCAGCGCGGCGGTGTGCTCGTCCAGCAGCAGGATGCGCGAGGGCTGCAGCGAGGCCATTAGCAAGCTCACGGCCTGGCGCTGGCCGCCCGACAACAGGCCGATGCGGTCGGTCAGGCGGTTTTCCAGGCCGAGGTTGAGCAGGCGCAGCTTGTCGCGGAATAGCTCGCGCGAGGGCTTGTTCAGCGCTGCGCGAAAGCCCCGGCGGCTGCCGCGCGCCATGGCCAGCGCCATGTTTTCTTCGATCGTCAGTGCCTCGCAGGTGCCCGCCATCGGGTCCTGGAAGACGCGCGCCACCAACGGGGCACGGTCCCAGGCCGGCTTGCGCGTGACGTCGACGTCGTCGATCGTGATGCGGCCGGTGTCCACCATCTGATCGCCGCTGATGGCATTGAGGAAGGTGGATTTACCGGCGCCGTTGGAGCCGATCACGGCAACGAACTGGCCCGTCGGGATATCCAGGCTGAGGCCGCGCAGCGCGCGCGTCTCGATCGGGGTGCCGGGATTGAAGGTGAGTTTCAGGTCTTGTGCGCGCAGCATCTCAGGCACCTCCGTTCTTGCGGCCGAACAGCTTCTTGCGGGTCCCGGGCAACACCAGGGCACCGGTCACCAGTACGGCAGTGACCAGGTTCAGGTCCTGTGCCTTGAGGCCGATGAACTCGCTGTTCAGGGCCAGCGCAATGAAGAAGCGGTAGAGGATGGCGCCCAGCACCACGGCCAGCGTGGTGTACACCAGCCGGCGCGCTGGCAGGATGCTCTCGCCGATGATCACCGCGGCCAGGCCGATCACGATGGTGCCGATGCCCATGGAGATATCGGAGCCGCCCTGGGTCTGCGCGAACAGCGCGCCCGCGAGGGCCACCAGGCCGTTGGACAGCGCCATGCCCGCCAGCGTGGCGCGACCGGTGGCGATGCCCTGGGAGCGCGCCATGCGCGGATTGGCGCCGGTGGCTCGCATGGCCAGGCCGAGCTGCGAGGAGAAGAACCAGTCCAGGCCAAGCTTGGCCACGACCACCACGATCAGCAGCAGCGCGGGGCGCAGCATGTAGTCGGGCAGCCAGTCCGGCTGCAGGATGGTGAAGATGGTCGACTCGGTGATCAGCGGCACATTGGGCTTGCCCATGATGCGCAGGTTGATCGAGTACAGCGCGATCATCATCAGGATACTGGCCAGCAGGTCCATGATCTTGAGGCGCACGTTGAGCCAGCCGGTGACGAAGCCGGCAAAGGCGCCCGCAACAATCGCCAGCGCGGTGGCGATGAACGGATCCTGGCCCGAGGCGATCAGCGTGGCCGCCACGGCGCCACCCAGCGGGAAGCTGCCATCGACGGTCAGATCGGGAAAATTGAGGATGCGGAAGGAGATCAGCACCCCCAGGGCGACGAGGCTGAAGATCAGGCCGATCTCCAGGGCGCCCAGCAGGGAAAAGAGGGACATGGGGGAAATCCAGTTGCTTGTGTCCGGCACGGGAGGCCGAATCTGAAAACGCCTGGCGCGCTGCCCGGGTCAGGCGGCGCGGCGCAGGCGTTTCCGGGGGCGGGCCCGGATAGAGCCACCTGCGCGCGAACGCGCAGGGTCAGCGTGCCGTGATTACTTGATGACGGTCTTCGCTTCCTTGATCAGCTCGGGCGACAGCGTCACGCCTTGCTTCTCGGCCGCGCCGGTGTTCACGAACAGCTCCAGCTTGTCGCTGGTTTCCGAAGCGATCGCGCCGGGCTTCTCGCCCTTCAGGATACGCACCACCACCTTGCCGGTCTGATGGCCGAGGTCGCCGTAGTTGATGCCCAGCGCGGCAATGGCGCCACGCTTGACGCTGTCGGTATCGGCAGCCACCAGCGGGATCTTCGACTCGTTGGCGACCTTGACCAGGGCCTCGTACGCCGACACCACGTTGTTGTCGGTGTTGGTGTAGATCACATCGACCTTGCCGATCAGGCTCTTGGCGGCGGCGCCGATGTCGACCGTGCGCGGTGCGGCGGCTTCCTTCAGCGTCATGCCTTCCTTGGCCAGCATCGCCTTCAGCTCCTTGACCACCACCACCGAGTTGGCTTCACCGGGGTTGTAGACCATGCCGACCGTCTTGGCCTTGGGCACCACGCGCTTGATCAGGGCAACCTGGCGCTCCAGCGGCAGCTTGTCCGACACGCCGGTCACATTGGTGCCCGATGCGCTCCAGCTCTTGACCAGCTGGGCGGCGACCGGATCAGTCACGCCGGAGTACACCACCGGCACCGACTTGGTGGCGGCCACCACGGCCTGGGCCGACGGCGTGGCGATGGCCACGATCACATTGGGCTGGTCGCCAACGAACTTGCGGGCGATCTGCGCGGCCGTGCCGGTATTGCCCTGGGCGCTCTGGTATTCCCACTTCAGGTTCTTGTCGGCGTCAAAGCCGGCGGTCTTCAGCTCGTCGCGCACGCCATCGCGGATGGCGTCCAGCGCGGGATGGTCGACGATCGAGAGCACCTTGACGGTCTGGGCCTGCACGGCACCACCGTACAGCAGCGCGAGGGCGACGGCGCTGCCCAGGATGGTCTTGGTCGATGTCTTGAGACACTTCATAATTTTTAATCTCCCCCGGATATGGGTTCTGGGTGATGAGCCGCGTTTCGTTCTCGATAAGAACTGGTCCGCCGTCTTGCCCGGCGGCGCGCTGCGCCAACCGGCCGGTCCGTTGTGTGGGCGATACACCAGGCGGCAGGCTGGAGGACGCTCTTGTACAGCGGATACGACGGCGATAAGCCTGCGAGGATACCATTTTCGAGGCGGAATTTGCCCTGTTTTGCCCTGTTTTGCCCTGTTCCAGCGCGTCAGTAGGGGAAAACGGCAGGCCCGGAGCACGCCATGGGCGGCGCCGGGCGGCGCACCGTCGCTGGTGCCTGGAACGCGCAAGCGTTACTGCGCCGGATTGTGGATTTCGGCGTGGATGCGGGCAATGGCCGTGGTTACCGCCTCGGGCAGCGGCGTTTGCCAGGCATCGATGTTCTCGCGCAGTTGTTCCAGCGAGGTGGCGCCGACGATGGTGCTCGCCGCGAACCAGCGCGAGTAGCTCCAGGCCAGCGCCAGCGTTGCCGGCGAGAGGCCGTGCTCGCGTGCCAGCGTCACATAGCGGGCGGCCGCGGCCAGGCTTTCCGGGCGCAGGTAGCGCGGGCTCCAGTCGGGCGGGAAGCGGGTCAGGCGCCCCTTGGCCTGCGCGTCAAACACGGGGTGGGCGAGGTCGCCGCCGAGGTACTTGCCGGTGAGCTGGCCAAAGGCCAGCGGGCTGTATACCAGCAGGCTCACGTCGGTGCGAAAGCACGCCTCGTCCAGGCCCTGTTCGAAGCTGCGGTTGAGCAGGTTGTACGGGTTCTGGATGGTGGCGATGCGCGGCAGGCCGTGCAGCTCCGCCTGCTTGACGAACTCGGCCACGCCCCACGGCGTTTCGTTGGACACGCCGACATAGCGGATCTTGCCCGCACGCACCAGCTCGCCCATGGCTTCGAGCTGCGCCTGGATCGAGGCGCACTCGCGTTCATTGGCCGGATCGAACTGCTTTTGCCCGAAGATGGGCGCGTTGCGAGCGGGCCAGTGGATCTGGTACAGGTCGATGTAATCGGTCTGCAGGCGCGCCAGCGAGGCGTCCACCGCCGCGCGGATGCTGTCCGGGGTCAGGTCGCCGCCATTGCGGATCCACGGCATGCGCGCCGGGCCCGCCACCTTGGTGGCCAGCACGATGCGCTCACGCTGCTGGCGCTTGAGCCAGGTGCCGACGATGCGCTCGGTGCTGCCATAGGTCTCGGCACGCGGCTTGACCGGGTACATCTCTGCGGTGTCGATGAAGTTGATGCCGCGCGACACCGCGTAGTCGAGCTGGCTGTGGCCTTCGGCTTCGGTGTTCTGCTCGCCGAAGGTCATGGTGCCCAGGCAGATACGCGAAACCTGCAGTTCGCTGCGGCCAAGACGGGTGGTTTCCATGGCTATCCTTGTGAGGCTGGGGTGATAAGGCGCAAAAAAGCGGGTTTGGGCCGGGGCCGTCAGGCGCGCAGCGCGGCGGCGCATTCCTTGACCAGCACCGGGCCGCGGTAGATCAGCCCGCTGTACACCTGCACCAGTTGCGCGCCGGCCGCGATCTTGGCTTGCGCATCTGCACCGCTGAAGATGCCGCCCACGCCAACGATGGGCACCGCGTCCCCAACCACCGCGCGCAGGCTCTTGACCACGTGCGTGGAGGATTCGAACACCGGCCGGCCCGACAGGCCGCCGGCTTCCTCGCCGTGCGGCAGGCCCTTGACGGCGTCGCGGGCGATCGTGGTGTTGGTGGCGATCACGCCGTCGATCCGGTGACGGACCAGCGCATCGCCGATATTGCCGATCTGGTCGGCATCGAGGTCCGGCGCGATCTTGAGCGCGAGCGGCACGTAGCGCTTGTACTTGTCGGCCAGGCGCTGCTGCGCGTCCTTGAGCGTGGACAGCAGGTGGTCGAGCTCGCTGGCGCCCTGCAGCTGGCGCAGGTTCTTGGTGTTCGGCGAGGAGATATTGACGGTGACGTAGCTGGCGTGCGGGTAGACCCGTTCCAGGCAGTGCAGGTAATCGTCCACCGCGCGCTCGATCGGCGTATCGGCGTTCTTCCCGATGTTCAGGCCCAGCACGCCGCCGTCGGCTTTCCAGCGCGACGCGTTCACATTGGCGATAAAGGCATCCACGCCGCCGTTGTTGAAACCCATGCGGTTGATCAGCGCATCCGCCTGCGGCAGGCGGAACATGCGCGGCCGCGGGTTGCCCGCCTGCGGGCGCGGCGTTACGGTGCCTACCTCGATAAAGCCGAAGCCGAAGGCGGCCAGCCCGTCGATGTAGGCGCCATCCTTGTCGAGTCCGGCGGCCAGGCCAACCGGGTTGGGGAAGCGCACGCCCATCACCGTGCGCGGGTCATCGGCGATGGTATTGCCGATGCAGCCCGCCAGCCCCATGCGCTTGGCGCGGAGCAGGTTGTTGAGGGTGAAATGGTGAGCGTCCTCCGCATCCATCGAGAACAGGGCGGGGCGAAACAGGGGGTAGAGCGCGTTCAGCACAGGGAATCAGCTTGGAAGTCGGGACCAAGGCGGCATTGTAACGGTTGGGCCGGATTGGGTACTGCGCCGCAGACGCGGGCATGACTTGCGCAGGCTGTCCGCTACAGGCTGTTTTCCGGGGCTTCGTCGCCGGGCTGCGGCGGCACGACGGGCACAGCGGTGGGCGATGCCACGGCGGGTGCCGCATCCCGCAGCGACGCTGGCGCCGCATCGAACGMGCGCCACTGGTTKSCGGTCAGCACCTGSAGCGGCTGGTAGCGCGCCTTRTAGGCCATYTTKCGGCTRTCGGCGATCCAGTAGCCCAGGTACAGGTGTGGCAGGGCGAGTTCGCGGGCCTGTTGGATTTGCCACAGGATGTTGTAGGTGCCGTAGCTGGCGTGCACCTCCAGCGGGTCGTAGAAGGTGTAGACCGAGGACAGGCCATCGTCGAGCACATCGATCATGCTGACCATGCGCAGCCGCCCGGCCTCGGGCGAGCCCGGCGGCTCGCGGAATTCAACCAGCCGCGAGTTGACCCGGCTTTGCAGCAGGAACTGCTCGTACTGGTCGCGGCTGTCCTGGTCCATGCCGCCGCCGGCGTGGCGCATCGACTGGTACAGCAGGTAGAGCGAATAATGCTCTTCCACATAGGTGAGCGGCGCTACCAGCGCCTGCAGGCCGCCGTGCTGGCGCCAGGCCCGGCGCTGGCTGCGGTCAGGGAGGAACTGGTCGACCACCACGCGGCATGGCGTGCAGGCGTGGCATTCATCGCAATAGGGGCGGTAGGTAA
This sequence comes from Cupriavidus sp. 05L411, assembly GCF_056398045.1. Classification (NCBI taxonomy): domain Bacteria; kingdom Pseudomonadati; phylum Pseudomonadota; class Betaproteobacteria; order Burkholderiales; family Burkholderiaceae; genus Cupriavidus; species Cupriavidus sp. 05L411. Next base: position 138,410 of record NZ_JBFTOQ010000010.1, read on the forward strand.
AGATGCCGCTGCGCCGGAAGCCGGCGCGCACCAGCCGCGAATAGACATCCGCATTGATCAGGTGGGCGGGCGTGGCCACTTGAGAGCGCGCCATGCGGCCATCGAGGTAGCTGCAAGCGTAGGGTGCCGTAGCGTAGAACTGCAACGCGGAAAGGGGGAGTTCCTTTAGCTTGCTCATGTGTCTGCAACGGCCAGGGATGAAACAGCAACGCGGGAAAGCCGATGGCGCGGCGACCAGGCCTTGCGGCGAGTGGCCTATGCGGTGAGCCCTAGGGCTGCACCTGAGTCCATCTCTGCAGCACCGTCTTGTCAAAACCCCACGGCACGATATCCGGCTGGCGGGTGGCAATGCGGATATGGGCCGCAAACTCCGCACGCGGGATGGGACTCGCCCCTAGCGAAGCCAAGTGATCGGTTTCCTGCTGGCAGTCTATCATCGCCACGCCGTGGTTGCCGAGGAACGCGCACAGCGCGGCCAGGGCGATCTTGGAGGCATCGGTGCGCCGCGCGAACATCGATTCGCCATAGAACATCCGCCCGAGCGCCACGCCGTACAGGCCGCCCGCGCGCTCGCCCTGGTACCAGGTCTCCACGCAATGAGCCAGGCCATTGTGGTGGAGTGCACCATAGGCGGCGATGATGTCCTCGGTGATCCAGGTGCCATGCTGGCCATCGCGCGGGGTTTCGGCGCAGGCCTGCATCACGGCGATAAAGTCATCGTCGACGCGGACTTCCCAGTCGGGGTCGCGCAGCACGCGCTTGAGGGTCTTGCGGAAAGTGCTGGAAACGCGCAGTGCCTGCGGCGGCAGCACCATGCGGGGATCGGTGCTCCACCACAGCACCGGCTGGCCTTCGGCATACCAGGGAAAGATGCCTTGCCGGTAAGCCAGCAGCAGGCGCTGGGCCGACAACTCGCGGCTGGCCGCAAGCAGGCCGGGTGCGTCGGAGCCCGGGCCGAGCGCACGCTCGACCGGCGGGAACGGATCATGCGGATCCAGCCAGGTGATCATGCGGGCATTGCGGGCAACGTACCCGGGTTCAGGGTTCGACCGTGGCCCGGGTGGTCAGCGGGCGCATCGGCTTGTCGATATCCAGGCTGTGCAGGCGGAAGGTGCCGTCGGCTAGCCGTCCCGCCGCGCGATCCGCGAAGAAGCAGCGCAACGAATGGATCACGGTGGGGAAGGCCAGTTCGTCCCAGGGTACGTCGGCTTCCTCGACCAGCTTTACCTCCAGGCTTTCCTCGCCCGCGGAGATGTCCAGGTCTTCCAGTGTTGCCAGGTAGAACATGTGCACCTGATGCACATGCGGCACATTCAGGATCGAGAACAGTTCGCCGACCTGCACCCGTGCCCCGGCTTCCTCCAGCGTCTCGCGCGCGGCGCCCTGCGCGGTGGTCTCGCCGATCTCCATGAAGCCGGCCGGCAGCGTCCAGAAGCCATAGCGCGGCTCGATGGCGCGCTTGCACAGCAGGACCTTGTCCTCCCACACGGGAATGGTGCCGACCACATTGCGCGGGTTGACGTAGTGGATGGTGCTGCAGTTGTCGCACACTGAACGCAGGCGCGAGTCGCCTTCAGGGATGCGCAGCACGACCGCATGGCCGCAGTTCGAGCAGAATTTCATGAGGGGCGTCCGGGAGGAATGGCGAAAGTGTATCACCGCCGATGGGGGCTGCCGGGGGTGGGATGCGAGTTTGGGGTGGGCTAGCGCGCGGGACCGCACCGAAGTCGAGCGCTCGGCGCGCAAAACAAAAAACGCCCATATAGGGCGTTGGTTTGCTTTGCTTCGACCGTGACTGCATTGGCATGCAGGCGTTTGGTTGCGGGGGCAGGACTTGAACCTGCGACCTTCGGGTTATGAGCCCGACGAGCTGCCAACTGCTCCACCCCGCGTCCGTCGAAGAAAAAGATTATAAGGCAAATCCTGGCGTAGTGCAACAGCCAATTGCGCCGGAATGGCGAAGGGCGCAAGAACTCACCCTGATAAGGATCGCGGCCGCAATGGCGCGCCGGGGTTCAGGCCGGGTCGGGACTGGCCTTGCTGCGCTGCCAGACGCTGGCGGCAAACTGGAAGCTGTCCCGCTGCAGCAGGTCGTCGCGTTGCCAGATGACGCGGTCAGGCCGCACGGTCAGCATCCAGGTGGTGGTGACGCGTGGCTGCGGTTCGGCGAAGGCGCGCGGGGTCAGCAGTGCGGCGCAGGCGCCGTGCTCCGGGTCGCGCACCGAGGTGTAGCGGATCATGCCGAGGCCTGCTTCCCGGGCCGTGCGGGCCAAGGCCTGGCAGGCATCATAGTGGTCGGGATCGGTCCACTTCGCTGCGTCTTCGGCAAAGGGCGGGGCGTCGAGCGCGATGCCGTCGGTGCGCACGCTGACCTGGAACAAGGTGTGGGGCCGGGCGTCGATGCGGGGCAGCGCCGGGCTGTCGAGCAGGAAGCGCCAGCGCCAGTAGCCCAGTTCCGCGCAGGCGGTGCGAATATCGTCCGCGCCGTAGAACACGCCAGGATCCTGCTCGGCGCGAAAGCGCGAGCCCCAGGGCGAGGGCGGGTAGCGAAAGGGCGTGAACAGAAGATAGTGCAGGTGGCGTGCGTCGGCGGGCACCGCGGGCTTGCCGGCGTCCAGCACGGCTTCCAGCACGGCCTGCTCCTCCAGGCTGTCGACCAGCGGCATGGTCGATACCACATGCTGGGCCTCAACCGCGCGCCAGAGCGTGAGCGCAAACAGCTTGCGCTCAGACGCGACCGCGGGTGGCATCCAGATAGTGAACGACACGTACCAGGCCCTCAGTTGTGCGGATCAGGTCGAGCGGCTTGCCACCCAACGCCAGGTTTTCATTGGCCAGCCAGAGGCGGGCCTGGTCGCTGTGGCCGAGGATGGCGTCGAGCGAGCGGAACAGGCGCACGAACAGCACGCCGAACTCCCATTCCTTGCGATGCGCATCGAGCACATAGCCCCCGGAAGCCATTCGGGACACCGAGGCGGTACTGATGCCCAGCACGTTGGCCACGCCTGCCTGGCTGATGCCAAGGAAGCCGGCTGCACGCATGACCGCCTTGGTGAGGGTGGTGCCGGGGTCCGGACTGCCGGCAGGAAGATGCTCCGGGACTTGCTTGGGTTGCATCGCCTCGCTCCTGTTTCTTCAGAAACATTATAGGCGGTTCGTTTCGTAAGGGAAGCGGGAAAACACCATCTTTATCCGCATGGCTTGGTGGCCTCGCCCACTGCCGAATGCGCACTTGTCCTGTATATGACCTTCTGCGGCGCTCTGCGTTGCGAGGGTGTGGGGCGCAACGGAGCGAGGCCTTCCGCAGGATCGGTATGTCTCAGTACGTCTCAGTACGTCTCGATATGCAGCCGTCCCTCTGTCTTCATGGCAGCTTCCAGTTCACCCCAGGCCAGCCCGGCACCTGCGCAAACCTCTGCGAACGCAGCCAGCACCCCGTCTTCCATTCCCTTGAGGCCACAGATGTAGACATGGCCGTGCGGATCGTTGAGCAGCGCCGCCACGCGGGCGCCGGCTTCGCGGATGGCGTCCTGCACATAGCGCCGGGGCTGGCCGGGATCGCGCGAGAAGGCGAGATGGATATCGAGGAAGCTCGGCAGCAGTTTCATCAACGGGCCGAAGTACGGCAGTTCCCGCGCGTTGCGGGCGCCGAAGAACAACAGGCGCTGTCCGTCGAATTGCTCGACGTTGCGCCGCATGTGTTCCGTCATGGCGCGCATCGGGGCCGAGCCGGTGCCGGTGCAGATCATCATCACGCTGGCTTCACGGTGGTTGGGCATCAGGAAGGTGGTGCCGAACGGGCCGACCACGCGCACTTCGTCGCCGCGCGCGAGATCGCACAGGAAGTTGGATGCCACGCCGCGCACCGGCTGCCCGTCATGATCCTGCTCGACGCGCTTCACGGTGAGCGCCAGGTTGTTGTAGCCCGGCCGCTCGCCGTCGCGCGGGCTGGCGATCGAGTACATGCGGATGTAGTGCGGCTTGCCGTTGGCGTCGGTGCCGGGCGGCACGATGCCGATGGCCTGGCCTTCCAGCACCGGGAAATAGTGCTGCCCGAAATCCAGCACGATGTGATGCACGTCGCTCGATGCGTCGTCGGCGGTCAGGCGGTAGTTGCCGGCCACGGTGGCGGTGACGGGGGCGCGCACGCCGTGCAGGTTGACATACGGATGCGCCGCCGACCACGGCGCCTTGGGCGAGGTATGCCGGCTGGTTTCCACCTGCTGGGTTTGCGGCTCCTGCCCGGTCTGCGGCGAAGCCGGATCCGGCGCGCTATCGATCCCCGCGTCCGCGGGCAAGGGCAGGCTGGCGGGGAGCTCGTCCCATAGCAACTGCGCCTCGATCGGATAGGCCGCGCTTTTGAGCATCGTGCGCCAGTTGTCGATCGCGCCGGTGGGGCACGGCCCCAGGCAGGCGCCGCAGCCGTTGCACACGTCGGCCCTGACCACGTAGTTGCGGTCGTCATGGGTGATCGCGTCGATCGGGCAGGTGTCTTCGCAGGTGTTGCAGCGGATGCAGATCTCGGGGTCGATCAGGTGCTGCTTGATGATGTCGGGGGCGCCCATCTCTTTGGTCTCCTTGGCGCGCGGCCGGTCTGTCGCCGGCGCTGCGCCGCATGTTGCCCGTGGGTCAGTCCGGGCTGGTCAGGGTCAGTTGAAGCGCACGTACTCGAAATCCATCGGCTGGCGGTTGACGCCCACCACCGGCGGAGCGATCCAGTTGGCGTACTTGCCGGGTTCGGTGATCCGGCCCATCAGCGAGGCCACGAAGGCGCGGTCCTCGTCGGTTGCCAGCCACTCGCGCTCGCCGGCCTGCCATTGCGTTTCGGTGAGCAGCTCGCCGGCCGGCGAGACATGGACGTTGGCCAGGCTGCCGATCTTGCGGTTGAACGCCTTGTGCGGCACCGTCATGCGGAACGCGATGCCGTGCTTTTCGATCACCTTGTTCCAGCGCGCCACGCCGCCGAGCGTGTCCTTGACGTAGTCGTCGCGCAGCACCTCGTTGAGCGCGTTGAGCATGGGCACCTCACGCTCGCCCAGGCGGCCGTCGGTGACGTCGAGGATGCGGTACACGTCGCTCTTGAGCACATGGTCGTCGCCGCGCTTGCCTTCCTCGAAGCGGCCCTTGAGCCCGGCGCTGTAGAAAGTGGCGGCGTTGGACGACTGGTCGGCGCCGAACAGGTCGATGGTCACGCTGTAGTGGAAGTTGAGGTAGCGCTGGATGGTATCGAGATCGATCACGCCAGCGGCACGCACGTCCGCGGGATCCTGGATGTCGCGCTCGCGCATGACTTCGCAGGTGCGCTGGATCACGCGCGAGATGCCGGACTCGCCGACGAACATGTGGTGGGCTTCTTCGGTCAGCATGAAGCGCGTGGTGCGCGCCAGCGGGTCGAAGCTGGATTCGGCCAACGCGCAGAGCTGGAACTTGCCGTCGCGGTCGGTGAAGTGGGTGAACATGAAGAAGGCCAGCCAGTCGGGCGTGCGCTCGTTGAAGGCGCCCAGGATGCGCGGGTTGTCCTCGTCGCCGGAGCGCCGCCCCAGCAGCGCCTCGGCCTCTTCCCGCCCGTCGCGCCCAAAATGGCGATGCAGCAGGTACACCATGGCCCACAAGTGGCGGCCTTCTTCCACATTGACCTGGAACAGGTTGCGCAGGTCGTAGAGCGAGGGGCAGGTCATGCCCAGGTGGCGTTGCTGCTCCACCGAGGCCGGCTCGGTGTCGCCCTGGGTGACGATGATGCGCCGCAGGTTGGCGCGATGCTCGCCCGGCACTTCCTGCCAGGCCGCTTCGCCTTTGTGCTCGCCGAAATGGATGCGGCGTGCCGGGTCGGCGGGCTGGAGGAAGATGCCCCAGCGATAGTCGGGCATCTTGACGTGGTCGAAGTGCGCCCAGCCGGAAGGATCGACCGAGACCGCCGTGCGCAGGTAGACATCGTGCTGGTGCGAGCCTTCGGGTCCCATGTCGCGCCACCAGTCGAGAAAGGCGGGCTGCCAGTGCTCGAGCGCGCGCTGCAGCGCACGGTCGTCGGACAGGTTGACGTTGTTCGGGATCTTCTGGCTGTAGTCGATGCTCACGGGGTTGTCTCCTTGTCTTGTTTTTTGTTGCGTGGGCGGCTGGCCCAATTGGGCAAACGGGCTCAGACGCGGTCCCAGTCGAAGCGGGCCTTGTTGCCCGAGCCGAACACCTTGAGCGCGCCTTGCTCGCCCACCGCGTTGGGCCGGTTGAAGATCCAGTTCTGCCAGGCGGTGAGGCGGCCGAAGATGCGGGTCTCCATGGTCTCCACCGGCCCGAAGCGCAGGTTGGCTTCGAGTCCCGTCAAGGCGTCCGGCGACAGGCTGGCGCGCTCCTCGATGGCAATGCGGATCTCGTCTTCCCAGTCGATGTCGTCGGGCGTGGCGGTGACGAGGCCGAGCGAGGCGGCATTGATGGCGTCGAGCGGCGCGCCGATATGGTCCTGCACGGCCTGGACCGCCACCTCGTCCTGGTAGAAACGCGCGGCCAGCCGGGTCAGCCCGTTGACGGCCGGATAGCGGCCGAAGTTGGCGGCGCTGGCGAACACGCGCGGCGCATCGTCCGGCGCGTCGGGCAGGTGCAGCATGTAGCTGCGGTCGGCGGCCAGGGCCAGTTCCAGCAACGTGCCGGCAAAGCAGGAGTCCGGCTCGATCAGCGCAAACAGCGTGCGCGACGACACCTCCAGGCGCGCCAACGTGCGGCGTAGCATGCCGATGGTTTCGCGCACGAACCAGTGCCCGGCATGCGCATCCAGCAGCGCATCGGTGGCCAGCACCTGATGGGGATCGCCCTCGGTCTTGAGGATCCACATGCCGATGTCGAGATGGTTGGCGCGCAGCGTGAGGATGGCGTCGTCGAGTTCGCGCGCCATCTTCAGCGGCCACCAGTCGGCGCCGGCGGCAAGGATCGCGGCCAGCGCCTGCGGCTGGTGCTTGGCCGGACCGAAGACCGTTAGCGTGGCCTTGCGGGCATGCGGGTCGATATGGACCTGGACCGTGTCATAGCGGTAGCCGTGCGCCTCCTGGCGGCGCGACAGTGGTGTGAGCTTCACGCCATCGTGGCCGGCGGGGCGGTCGCTCTGCGCGGCCAGCGCGAGCGCGCGCTGTTGCACATGCTCTGCGAAGCGCGCCGGCTTGACCACGGCATCGACCAGCTTCCAGTCGTGCGCCCGCTGCCCGCGCACGCCCTCGGTGGTGGTGCAGAAGATGTCGGCGTGGTCGCGCCGCACCCGGCGCTTGTCGGTGATGCGCGTGAGCCCGCCGGTGCCAGGCAGCACGCCCAGCAGCGGTACTTCGGGCAGGCTGACGGCGGAGGAGCGGTCGTCGACCAGCACGATCTCGTCACAGGCCAGGGCCAGCTCATAGCCACCGCCGGCGGTGGTGCCGTTGCAGGCCGCGATGAACTTCAAGCCAGAGTGGCGGCTGGCGTCCTCGATGCCATTGCGGGTTTCGTTGGTGAACTTGCAGAAGTTCACCTTCCAGGCGTGCGATGACTTGCCGAGCATGAAGATGTTGGCGCCTGAGCAGAAAATGCGGTCCTTGGCGCTGGTGAGGACCACGGTGCGCACTTCCGGGTGCTCGAAGCGGATGCGCTGCACGGCGTCGTGCAGTTCGATGTCCACGCCGAGGTCGTAGGAGTTCAGCTTGAGGGCATAGCCGGGGCGCAGGCCGCCGTCTTCGTCGACATCCATGGACAGCGTGGCCACCGGGCCGGCGAATGTCAGCTTCCAGTGGCGGTATTGCGCGGGGTCGCGCTCAAAGGTGACGGGGTCTTGCTCGGTGGTGGCGGTGGGAGTGGCCGGGGCGGACATCGTGGTCTCCTTTATGCATTATATTGTCGATCATCCCTTGCGATGAAATATAGTGCACAAATCTGGCCGACGCAATCCTTGCGCGATGTTCACGCGCTAATCACGCGCCAATGACACGAAGATGGGCGCGCAAGGCCTGCAGGGAGGTGGTGGGATCCTGGCCGCTGGTGTCGATCGTCACGTCCGCGCGGGAGTACAGCGGGGTGCGCGCCAGCAGGATCCGGCGCAAATCGTCCATGGCTTCACGGTTGCCTTCCATCGGGCGCATGTCGCCCTGCGCCACCACCCGCGCCATGTGTTCCTCAGGCGAGGTCTTTACCCAGACCGTGTAGCAGCGTGCCAGCAGCAGGTTGAAGGTGGAGGGCTCCGAGACCAGGCTCCCGGGCGTGGCCAGCACCATGCGGTCGTTCTCGCGCAGCACGCGTTCAAGCGCGCGCATCTCGTAGCGGCGGTAGGCGGCCTGCCCATAGAGCGAGTGGATCTCGGCCAGGCTGGCGCCGGCCTCCTGCTCGATGACGCCGTTTAGCTCGACGAAGGGCACTTCCATGGCCGCGGCCAGCGCCCGCCCGAGTGTGGATTTGCCGGCGCCGCGCAGCCCGATCAGCGTAATGCGGCGATGGCGCGCGTCATGGGAGGCGGAGGGCGCCAGGGCATGGTGGCAAGCCTCGCGCACGCGTGACAGGTCGGCCGCGGGCAGTTGCGCCAGCCACTGCACCAGTTGCGAGAACTCCGAGGCAGGCTGGCCACCAGCAGCATGCTGGGTCTCCATCTCCGCCAGCACCACCGGCAGCGGCACATCCAGCGCGCGCGCCACCTGGCGCAGCAGCAGCACGGACGCATTGCCGGTGCCGGTCTCCAGGTTGGCGAGGTAGCGCTCGGACACCTCCGCGCCGCGTGCGAGGTCCTTGCGCGACATGCCCCGCGCCGCGCGCAGCGAGCGGATGCGCTCGCCGAGTTGCGTCAGGTAGGGATCGCGCTCGCCGGCAGGGCGGGCGTCGGAGGAGTCGGGGGCCAGCAGTGGGTCTGGGTCGCGGCGCATGGCGGGCGGGTTTGGATAAGGAATGGGAGCGGTTGGGGCCAGGATCGGGGTTGCGATTATAAGGGACGCGGCCCTCGTGTCATATAGTGCATTTCTCTGCTTGCATAATAGGTGATATGCAATAAAATGCATCGACAAATGCAGGTCAAGAAGAAAAACAAAAAATCACGACAAACCTGAATCCGTTCCCGTGGCGTAGTGCGACCCGGGGACGGCATCGAGGAGTGGAGACATGACGCCCCCCATTGCATTCCCGTCCCCGGCGGCCGATGCGACTCATGCTGCTACTGCGGCGGCCATTTCCGTACTGCCGGCCCGCTACAACGCCGCCGCCGACTTGCTATCGCGCAACCTGGCGGCAGGCCGCGCCGACAAAGTCGCCTATGTGGACGACGCCGGCCTGCTCAGCTTCGCTGCACTGGATCAGCGCTGCCGGCGCTTTGCCGCCGCCCTGCTGCATGCCGGGATCCGCCCCGAGGAGCGCCTGCTGCTGTGCGCGCTGGACACCATCGATTTCCCCACGGTGTTCCTCGGCTGCCTGCTGGCCGGCGTGGTGCCCGTGGCCGTCAACACGCTGCTGACCGTCGACGACTACGCCTACATGCTGGACCACAGCGGCGCGCGCGCGGCCGTGGTCTCGGCACCGCTGGCCAGCGTCATGCGCGATGCCATCGGCAAAGCCGGCACCGCGCCCGCGCTGATCCTTGCCGCACCGGATGCCGGCAGTGCCGGCCCGGGGCCGAGCGTGGCCGAGATGGCCGGGCAGGGCATGCCGCTGGAAGGCGCTGCCGCCACGCGGCCGGACGACATCGCCTTCTGGCTGTATTCGTCCGGCTCCACGGGGCGCCCAAAGGGCACCGTGCACACGCATGGCAACCTGTTCCATACCGCCGATCTCTATGCGCGCCAGGTGCTTGGCCTGCGTGAAGACGACGTGGTTTTTTCCGCGGCGAAGCTGTTCTTCGCCTACGGCCTGGGCAATGCGCTGACGTTTCCGCTTGCCGTTGGCGCCACCACTGTGTTGATGGCCGAACGTCCCACGCCGCAAGCGGTGTTCCGCCGGCTGCGCGAACAGCGCCCGACGGTTTTCTGCGGCGTGCCCACGTTATATGCCGGCATGCTGGCCGCGAGCGACCTGCCGGGTCGGCCGGACGTTGCGCTGCGCGTTTGCACCTCGGCGGGCGAGGCGCTGCCCAAGGATATCGGCGACCGTTTCCGCGCGCATTTTGGCTGCGACATCCTCGACGGCATTGGCTCCACCGAGATGTTGCACATCTTCCTGTCGAACCGTCCCGGCGACGTGCGCTACGGCACCACCGGCAAGCCGGTGCCCGGCTACGCGCTGAGGCTGTTGGATGAAGCGGGCCAGCCCTGCGCGCCGGGCGAGATTGGCGACCTCTTTATCAAGGGCCCGAGCGCCGCGCTGATGTACTGGGGCAACCGTGACAAGACCCGCGACACCTTCGTGGGCGAATGGACCCGCAGCGGCGACAAGTACCAGCAGGATGCGGATGGCTATTTCATCTACGCCGGGCGCAGCGACGATATGCTCAAGGTGGGCGGCATCTATGTATCGCCATTCGAGGTCGAGGCCGTGCTGGCCTTGCATCCGGCCGTGCTGGAGGCAGCGGTGATCGGCGTGGCCGATGCCGACGAACTGGTCAAGCCGAAAGCCTTCGTGGTGCTGCGCCCCGGGCAGTCCTGGCATGAGGGCATGGCTGCCGAGCTGCAGGCGTTCGTCAAGTCGCGGCTGGCCCCGTATAAGTATCCGCGCCAGATCGAGTGCGTGGCTGAACTGCCGAAGACGGCCACCGGCAAGATCCAGCGCTTCCGGCTGCGCCAGCGTGAGGAGGCTGCGCACGCGGCTGCCAATGGCGCGGCTCCGCAGCCGGCAATCGTGCCAGCGACGACAGACCGATGATGAAGGGCAAGGGCATGCAAAGCGAATTGGTGGAAATTCCGTTTGACGGCCGCCGTATCCAGATGGAGATCCAGTGGCTGCGGCCGCAGCGGCAGGAGCGCCCGCTGGTGGTCTTCCTGCACGAGGGGCTGGGTTCGATCAGCATGTGGCGCGACTATCCCGCCGCGCTGTGCGAGGCTGGAGACTTTCGCGGGCTGGTGCTGTCGCGTTATGGCTATGGGCGCTCCACCCCGCGTCCCGCCCCGGAAAAGTGGGGCGTCGACTTCATGCATCGCCAGGCGCGCGAGGCACTGCCGGCGCTGTTCGACACACTCGAGATCGGGCCGGGGCGCAAACGTGGCAAGCCCTGGCTGTTCGGCCACAGCGACGGCGGCTCGATCGCGCTGATACATGCCGCGAGTTTCCCTCAGGCGGTCGATGGCATCACCGTGCTGGCGCCGCACATCCTGGTGGAGGATCTCTCGGTGAGCAGCATCCAGGCCACCCGCGAGGCCTATCTGCAGACAGACCTGCGCAGCAAGCTGGCGCGCCATCACGACGATGTGGATTCCGCCTTCTGGGGTTGGAACGATATCTGGCTCGATCCCGCGTTCCGCGCCTTCGACCTGCATCCGCTGCTGTCGCAGATCCAATGTCCCGTGCTTGCGGTGCAAGGCGAGGACGATGAATACGGCACCATGGCGCAGATTGAGGGTATCCATCGATATGCGCCACAAACCGTCCTGCTTAAACTCCCGCGATGCGGCCACTCGCCTCACCGCGACCAGCCCGGGCCGTTGACGGACGCGGCAGTCAGGTTTATAACGGCACATACTTCATACCTAAAATAATTCCGCGCCCCCTGCGCGTTGGCCTGCAGTTCCCCACGTCCGGCAGCTCGCGAGGTCTGCGAATGCCGTGCACGGATGGGAGTCCCGCAGGCTGGCGATGCCGGCCCAGGCGACGGAAGTCGGCTTGACCACCAGGAGACATCCATGCATCGCTTCACATCGCGCGGGCTGGCCCCCGCATGCCTAGCCATCGCCGCATCCCTTGCCTTCGCCGCGGGCGCCAATGCCCAGGGCACCGGCAAGATCAAGGTTGGCTTCATGCTGCCTTACACGGGCACCTATGCGTCGCTGGGCAACGCCATCGAGAATGGCTTCAAGATGTACGTGCAGGAGCAGGGCGGCAAGCTGGGCGGGCGGGAGATCGAGTACTTCAAGGTGGACGACGAGTCCGATCCGGCCAAGTCGCCGGAGAACGCCACCAAGCTGATCAAGCGCGACCAGGTCGACGTGGTGGTGGGCACGGTGCACTCGGGCGTGCAGATGGGCATCGTCAAGGTGGCCAAGGAAAACAACACGCTGCTGATCATTCCCAATGCGGGCGTGGATGAAGCCACCGGCCCGCTGTGCGGCCCCAATATCTTCCGATCCTCGTTTTCGAACTGGCAGCCGGGCTACGCCATGGGCCATGTGCTGGCCGAGCGCGGCATGAAGAAGGTGGTCACGCTGACGTGGAAATACGCAGCCGGCGAGCAGTCGGTCAAGGGCTTCAAGGAAGCCTTCGAGGCCAAGGGCGGCAAGGTGGTGAAGGAGTTGAGCCTGCCGTTTCCCAACGTGGAATTCCAGGCGTTGATCACCGAGGTCGCATCGATCAAGCCCGATGCGGTCTTCGTGTTCTTCGCCGGCGGCGGCGCSGTSAAGTTCGTCAAGGACTGGSMSGCGGCGGGSCTCAAGGACAAGATTCCGCTCTACGCGTCGGGCTTCCTCACCGACGGCACGCTGGAAGCACAGGGCGCCGCGGCGCAAGGCATCGAAACCACGCTGCACTATGCCGATGGCCTGTCCAACCCGCGCGACAAGAGCTTCCGCCTGGAATACGCCAAGGCCTACAAGCTGCAGCCCGACGTGTATGCCGTGCAGGGCTACGATGCCGCGCAGTTACTGGCCGCCGGCGCCGGTGCGGTCAAGGGCGACATGAGCAAGAAGGCCGAGGTCATCAAGGCGATGGAGCAGACCAAGGTCGATAGCCCGCGCGGGACGTTCACGCTGTCGAAGGCCCACAATCCGGTGCAGGATTTCTATCTGCGCAAAGTCGATGGCCGGGAGAACAAGCTGGGCGCCGTCGCGGTGAAGGCGTTGGCCGATCCGGCGCGTGGCTGCCGGCTCTGAGCGGGTAAACGCCGTGGCCCGCCGCCGCCAAGGCGTCGTGCCGAAGTCCGGCCCGGCGCCAGCCGGGCCGCATACCGCAACCGAGTTGCCGCTTTGCCGCATGGATATCCATGGATATCGTTTCCTTCTTCATTCAGTGCCTCAATAGCATCCAGTACGGCCTGTTGCTCTTTCTTGTCGCGAGCGGCCTGACGTTGATCTTCGGCATCATGGGCGTGATCAACCTCGCCCACGGCAGCTTCTACATGCTGGGCGCCTACCTGGCTTTCACGCTGGCCGGGCTGACCGGCAGCCTGCTGATCGCCATTCCGCTGGGCATCGTGCTGGCGGTGGCGTTCGGCTACGTGCTGGAGTGGGTGTTCTTCAGCTATCTCTACGAGCGCGAGCATCTGCAGCAGGTGCTGATGACCTACGGGCTCATCCTTGTGTTCGAGGAACTGCGCAGCATCCTGGTGGACGACGACGTACATGGCGTGACCGTGCCGGCCATGCTCGACTGGGCCCTGCCGATCGGCAATGACATGACCTATCCGGTCTATCGCCTGTTCATCTCCGCGATCTGCCTGCTGGTGGCCGCGGCCATGTACCTGGTCATCCGCCGCACGCGCCTTGGCATGATGATTCGCGCCGGCGCCACCAATCGCGAGATGGTGCAGTCGCTGGGCATCAACGTCACGGTGCTGTACCGCTTCGTGTTTGCGCTGGGCGTGGCCCTGGCGGTGCTGGCCGGCATGATCGCCGCGCCGGTGTCCTCGGTCTATCCGGGCATGGGCAGCCAGGTGCTGATCGTGTGCTTCGTGGTGGTGGTGATCGGCGGCATCGGCTCGGTCAAGGGAGCCATGGTGGCCTCGCTGCTGCTGGGTTTCGTCGATACGTTCGGCAAGGTGTTCTGGCAGGAGGCCTCCGGCGTGCTGGTCTACCTGCTGATGGCACTCATCCTGCTCTGGAAACCCCAGGGCTTGTTCAAGGCGGGGTAGGGATATGCCGAGCGATACCAATGCATTGGAGGGGCCGGTGCGCGCGCGCAGCCAGCCCATGCCCTGGCTGGGCGGCCTGGGCTGGCTGGCCGCGTTTGCGGTGCTGGCGGTGCTGCCGCTACTGCTGAATGCGGATGGGCAGCGTTTTTACATCGAGCTGGTCAGCAAGGTCATGATCATGGCCATCTTCGCGCTGTCGCTGCAGTTGCTGATCGGCTACACCGGGCTGGTCAGCCTGGGCCATGCGGCTTACTTTGCCATGGCCGCCTACGCCACCGCGATGATGGCGCCGCAGGCCGGTCCGGGCAACGGCTGGCTTTTGCTGCTTGGCGCGCTTGGCGCGGCCGCGCTGCTGGCGCTGGTGGTGGGCGCGCTGGTGCTGCGCACGCGCGGCATCTATTTCATCATGGTCACGCTGGCCTTCGCGCAGATGGTGTATTTCGTTTTTCACGACACCAAGATCGCGGGCGGCAGCGACGGTACCTATATCTATTTCCGGCCGGAATTCGGCATGTTGGGGGCGCACCCGTTCGACGTCAACGACGTCACGCATTTCTACTGGCTGGTGCTTGGCGCGCTGGTGCTCACGGTGGCCGGGCTGGCGGTGGTGCTGCGCTCGCGCTTCGGCCACGCGCTGGTGGGCATCAAGCATAACGAGCAGCGCATGCGTGCTGCCGGTTATGCCACCTATCGCTACCAGCTTGGCGCCTTCGTGGTGGCCGGTACCTTTGCCGGCCTGGCCGGCTACCTGTATGCCATCCAGTACGGCTTCGTCAATCCGGAGATCGCATCCTGGCACCAGTCCGGCAACGCCATGCTGATGGTGATCCTGGGCGGGGCCGGCAGTCTGGCGGGCGCGGTGCTGGGGGCSTTCTCCTTCGTCTTGCTCGCGGAGTGGTTCAGCACGCTGACCAAGCACTGGCAGTTGCTGATGGGCGGCTTTGTCATCCTGGCGGTGGCCTTGCTGCCGCATGGGCTGATCAGCCTGGCCCGTGGTGCCGCGCGCCGGCGCCAAGGAGGATCACGATGAACGCACCTGCACCTGTCGTACCTGCGCCGGTCTTGTCGGCCCGCAAGCTGACTCGCCGCTTTGGCGGCCTCACCGCGGTGGGCGACGTGGACCTGGACCTGGCCTTGCATGAGATCCACGCGGTGATCGGCACCAATGGCGCGGGCAAGTCCACGCTGATCAATATGTTGTCGGGCGAGCTGCCGCCATCGGCTGGCGCGTTGCAATTGCAGGGGCGCGACGTGACCGGCTGGTCGCAGCCGCGCCTGGCGCGCGAAGGCGTGGGCCGCAGCTACCAGCGCAACAATATCTTCCTGCCGCTGACGGTGCGCGAGAACTGCCGCCTGGCGGCACAGTCGCGCGCGCAGCGGGCCTGGCGGCTGTGGGAGGGCGCGCAGCGATGCCGCACCAGCCGCGCGCTGGGCGACGAAGCCTTGGAGTGCGCCGGCCTGGCCGGCTGCGCGGATACCGTTGCCACGGCGCTGTCGCATGGCCAGAAGCGCCAGCTCGAGGTGGCGATGTGCCTGGCCACCCAGCCCACCGTGCTGCTGCTGGATGAGCCTTTGGCCGGCATGGGCGCGGAGGAGTCGGCACGCATGCTTGCGCTGCTGCGTTCGCTGCGCGATGGCCATGCGGTGCTGCTGGTCGAGCACGACATGGAKGCGGTRTTCYSCGTGGCSGACCGSATCACGGTGATGGTCAACGGCRCCGTGATCGCCTCTGGCGATCCCGAAGCGATCCGCGTCAATCGCGAAGTCCAGCAGGCTTACCTGGGCGAGGAGGCTAAGGGGGGCGAGGGGGGCGAGCAGGGGGCAGCCTCCCGCCAGGCGGCCCCGCATAGGGAGCAGGCAGCATGAGCGCGCCAAGCGAGATGATTGCCGCACGCGGCGTGCATGCCTGGTATGGCAGCAGCCACGTCCTGCGCGGGATCGATTTCAGCGTCGGCACGGGCGAGACCGTGGGCTTGCTGGGGCGCAACGGCATGGGCAAGAGCACGCTGCTGCGTACTCTCCTGGGCCATGTGCGGCAGCGCGAGGGCACCATCCTCGCCGGCGGGCGCGACGTCTCCCGTGCGCAGCCGTATGAAGTGGCACGCCTGGGCGTGGCCTATGTGCCCGAAGGCCGGGGCATCTTCCCCAATCTCTCAGTGCGCGAGAACCTCTTGATGGCGGCGCGCAAAGGGCCGTCTGGCCGGATGGACTGGGACGAGGCAAGGGTGCTGGACCTGTTCCCGCGCCTCAAGGAGCGCCTTGGCCACGGTGGGCAGCAACTGTCCGGCGGCGAGCAGCAGATGCTGTCGATCGGCAGGGCCCTGATGACCAACCCGGACTGCCTGATCCTCGATGAGGCGACCGAAGGCCTGGCGCCACGCATTGTCGCCGAGATCTGGCAGGTCATTGCCACCGTGCGCGCCACCGGCATTGCATCCGTGGTGGTGGATCGCAACTACCGCACGGTGCTGGCCAATGCCGATCGCGTGGTGGTGCTGGAGAAGGGCATGGTCGTCATGAACGGGCCTGCGGCCGAACTGGCGGTGGAACCTGGCTTGCTGGATCGCTATCTTGGCGTTTGATCCGCACGCGATCCATATTCAATTGTGACTGATCGTGCGCAATTTGTGGCGGTGCAGCAACGTGCGTATCCCCCTATTTGTGGGCGATTTGGTGGTCCACCCCGCGCAAGCGCTTGACCGGGCGGGACTTCCCTCGCATGCTTGCCACGTCACCAGCACGAGGCAGGTTCCTCAAGGCGGATGCTCCCTAGTGGTCGTCACCCGGCACTTCATCTAGAATGGCGCGCGTTTGTGCAATGCAAAAGCGGCACGGTGCCGTTGCGCCATCTCAGGCGCACATATCCGTGCGTCAATGCCGTTGCGYGAGCCTTTCAACCTTACCCTTATCCATGACCCAGCCCGCATCCAGTCATTATTTCGTCGAAAGTCCCAGCAAGCGTGCGCTGGTGATCGGGGCGATCGGCGTCGTCTTCGGCGATATCGGTACCAGCCCGTTGTACGCCCTGAAGGAGTGCTTCAGCACCGAGCACGGCATTCCCTTTAGCGACGCCGCCGTCATGGGGATCATCTCCATGTTGTTCTGGGCGATGATCATCGTGGTTTCGCTCAAGTACGTGATGTTCGTCATGCGCGCCGACAACGACGGCGAGGGCGGCATCCTGGCCCTGATGGCGCTGGCGCTGCGTACAGCGGCACCGCGCTCGCGCATGGCAAAGCTGCTGATGATGTTCGGCATCTTCGGTGCCTGCATGTTCTATGGCGACGCGGTGATCACCCCGGCGATCTCGGTCCTGTCCGCGGTGGAGGGCCTGGAGATCGCCGCGCCCGGGCTGTCGCACTTCGTCATACCGATCACGCTGGTGATCCTGGTGGCCTTGTTCATGATCCAGCGCAGCGGCACCGCCGCGGTGGGCAAGCTGTTCGGGCCCATCATGATGGTGTGGTTCGCCGCGCTAGGCGCCCTGGGCGTGTATCACATGATGCACGTGCCCTCGATCCTGATGGCGGTCAACCCGTACTACGCGGTTACCTTCCTGATGGAGCATTCGCTGCAGGCCTTCGTGGTGCTTGGCTCAGTGTTCCTGGTGCTGACCGGCGCGGAAGCGCTGTACGCCGATATGGGCCACTTTGGCATCCGGCCGATCCGTACGGGCTGGTTCGCGGTGGTGATGCCTTGCCTGATGCTCAACTACTTTGGCCAGGGCGCGATGCTGCTGCAGAACCCCGAAGCCGTCAGTAACCCGTTCTACCTGATGGTGCCGCAGCCCCTGCTGATCCCCATGGTGCTGCTGGCCACGTGCGCCACGGTGATCGCCTCGCAGGCCGTCATCTCCGGTGCTTTCTCGCTGACCAGCCAGGCTATCCAGCTGGGCTTTGTGCCTCGCATGCGCATCCGCTACACCTCGGACGCTGAAATCGGCCAGATCTACCTGCCGGTCATCAACTGGCTCCTGCTGGTGCTGGTGGTGATCGTGGTGGTGGCCTTCAAGAAGTCCGACAACCTGGCGGCCGCCTACGGTATCGCGGTGACGACCACCATGGTGATCACCACGTTCCTGGCCGCCGTGGTCATGCGCAACGTGTGGAAGTGGAACCCGATCCTGGTGACCCTGATCGGCCTGACCTTCCTGCTGGTCGACCTGGCGTTTTTCTCGGCCAACCTGCTCAAGATCGCCGAGGGCGGCTGGTTCCCGCTGCTGATGGGCGGCACCGCCTTCTTCTTGCTGATGACCTGGCACAGCGGGCGCAAGCTGCTGCGCGCACGCAGCCTGGAAGATGGCATTCCGCTCGAGCCGTTTATCGGTGGGCTGCTGGCGCACCCGCCGCATCGGGTCGAAGGCACGGCCGTGTTCCTGACCGGTAACACCGAGTCGGTACCGGTTTCGCTGCTTCACAACCTCAAGCACAATCGCGTGCTGCATGAGCGCGTGGTGTTCCTGAGCTTTGTCACGCGCGACGTGCCCTATGTGGACGATGACCATCGCCTGACCTGCAAGGATCTGGGCGGCGGCGTGTTCATCCTCAAGTCCGAGTACGGCTTCAAGGAAACGCCGGATGTGCAGCGGGTGCTGGATCTGGCCCAGCGCAAGCTCAACATGCACTTCGAGCTGATGGAGACCTCGTTCTTCATCGCCCGCGAATCGGTGATTCCGTCGAAGCTGCCGGGCATGTCGATGTGGCGCGAAAGCCTTTTCGCGTGGATGCATCAGAACGGTGCCAAGCCCTCGGACTTCTTCCAGATTCCGGCCAACCGTGTGGTTGAGCTTGGAACCAAGGTGGAGATCTGACGGCAGCCCCCCCGGCTCGCATGCCGCAGTAGTGGCCGGGATAGCCTCACCGGCCCGCAGAAAGTAAAAAAAGCCCCTGTGCACATGGCACAGGGGCTTTTTTACGTCAGTCCCGCGAGGCTCAGCGCTTGAGCTTGGCGAAGGCTGCCGCCATGGCGCCTGATGGTTCATCGCGGCGCTGATTGCCGCCGAACCCCTTGCCCTGGCCGGGCCGCTGGCCCTGCCCCTGGCGCGGCGCGTTGCCGCGGTCGGTCTGGCCCGCGCGGACCGGGCCCTGGCCGGGCTCGTCGTCCAGGCGCATGGTCAGGCCAATGCGGTTGCGCTTGACGTCCACCTCCATCACCTTGACCTTGACGATCTGGCCAGCCTTGACCGCCTCGTGCGCATCCTTGATGAACTTGGTGGACAGGGCGGAGATGTGGACCAGTCCGTCCTGATGCACGCCGATATCGACGAACGCGCCAAAGGCGGCAACGTTGGTGACCACGCCTTCGAGCACCATGCCCGGCTGCAGGTGCTTGATGTCTTCCACGCCGTCCTGGAAGGTGGCGGTCTTGAACTCGGGGCGCGGGTCGCGGCCGGGCTTTTCCAGTTCGGACAGGATGTCGCGCACGGTCGGCAGGCCGAAGGTCTCATCCGTGAAGGATGTCGGCGACAGGCCGCGCAGCGCTTCGCGATTGCCCATCACTTCAGGCAAGCCCTTCTTGATCTGGTCGAGGATCCGCTTGACCACCGGGTAGGCTTCCGGGTGGACCGAGGAGCGGTCCAGCGGATTGTCGCCATCGTTGACGCGCAGGAAGCCAGCGGCCTGCTCGAACGTCTTGTCACCCAGTCGTGGCACCTTTTTCAGCGCGGCGCGATTGGGGAAGGCCCCATTGGCATCGCGGTACTCGACGATATTGCGCGCCAGCACCGTGTTCAGGCCGGACACGCGGGCCAGCAGCGGGGCCGAGGCGGTATTCACGTCCACGCCCACGGCGTTCACGCAATCCTCTACCACGGCGTCCAGCGCGCGGGCCAGCTCGCGCTGGTTCACGTCATGCTGGTACTGGCCCACGCCGATCGACTTGGGATCGATCTTGACGAGTTCCGCCAGCGGATCCTGCAGGCGCCGCGCGATCGAGACCGCGCCGCGAATCGACACGTCGAGGTCCGGGAATTCCTTGGCGGCCAGCTCCGATGCCGAGTACACCGATGCGCCGGCTTCGCTGACCACGATCTTGGTCAGCTTGGCTTCGGGCAAAGCCTTCATCAGGTCCAGCACCAGCTTGTCGGTTTCGCGGCTGGCGGTGCCGTTGCCGATCGAAACCAGCATGACATTGTGCTGCTTGGCCATGCGCGCCAGCGTGGCGAGCGAGCCGTTCCAGTCGCGGCGCGGCTCGTGCGGGTAGATGGTGGCGGTGTCGATCAGCTTGCCGGTGGCGTCGACCACGGCCACCTTGCAGCCGGTGCGGATGCCCGGGTCGATGCCCATCACGGACTTCGGACCCGCCGGCGCGGCCAACAGCAGTTCGTGCAGGTTGCGGCCGAACACCTTGATGGCTTCACTTTCCGCGGTTTCACGCAGCTGGGTCAGCAGCTCGGTTTCCAGGTGCGGCTGCACCTTGACGCGCCAGCACCAGCGGCAGACATCGGCCAGCCACTTGTCGGCCGGGCGGTTCTGGTTCTGGATGCCGACATGGCGCGCGATCATGCCTTCGCACGGGTGCGGCACCATCGCGTCCTGTTCCTCGCCCAGGCCGAGCTTGACCATCAGCACGCCGGCATTGCGGCCGCGGAACAGCGCCAGCGCGCGGTGCGACGGAATGGTGCGGATGGTTTCGCTGTATTCGTAGTAATCGCGGAATTTCTCTTCTTCCGCGCCTTCCTTGCCTTCCATCACGGAGGAGGTGACCAGGCCATGGCTCCACAGGTGTTGGCGCACTTTGCCAAGCAGCTCGGCGGTTTCGCCAAACTGTTCCGACAGGATGTCGCGCGCGCCATCCAGCGCGGCCTTGACGTCCGGCACGCCGCCGTCGGCGGTGGGGTTGCCGTTGACGTACTTGGTGGCCTCCGCCTGCGGGTCCAGCGTGGGGTCGGCCAACAGCGCCAGCGCCAGCGGTTCCAGCCCGCATTCGCGCGCGATCTGGGCGCGGGTGCGGCGTTTGGGTTTGTAGGGCAGGTAAAGGTCTTCCAGGACCTGCTTGGTTTCGGCGCCTTCGACGGCTGCGCGCAGCTCGGGCGTCAGCTTGCCCTGTTCCTCGATCGAGACGAGGATGGTGGCGCGGCGCTCTTCCATCTCGCGCAGATAGAGCAGGCGTTCTTCCAGATTACGCAGATGCGTGTCGTCCAGGTTGCCGGTCACTTCCTTACGGTAGCGCGCAATGAACGGCACGGTCGCGCCTTCGTCGAGCAGTTCTACGGCCGCCGCCACCTGGCGGGGTTGGACGGACAGTTCGGCCGCGATGAGCGACACGATCTTTTGCATGACGGAAGCTGGCAGAGTGGACATCAGGAAAACAGTCGGTCGAAAGCGGGGCATTTTGCCACAAGCTTGCCGCCACGCGGCGAGGCGCTTGGGGAGTGGGCGCTGCCTGCGTGGCCCGGGGTGCCCGCGGGGCGGTGGCGCCGCGCCGGGATGCCGGCCTGCCCGTATGTCAACAAGCGTGGCAACAAGCACGGCAACCTGCAGGGCGGATGTTAGAATCCGAGCATGATCGTCAAGCCACATCCGACCGCCCTTGCGGCCGCGTTCCCCGACCGCCTCGCCACGCCGGCTGTGCTCCGCGCGGCCCGCTTGCTGCCCGCGCAGCTGCGGCTCGCCGTGCTTGCCACTGGCCTGGCGGCGTTGTTCCTGCCAACGCTCGGCCAGGCGCAGGCGGCACCTGGTGCCACGCAGCCTCCTGCCGCTGCTGGCGCGGCGCAAACGCCGCCCCGGGATTTCGCCGCGGAGCGCAAGGCCATCAGCGACTCGCGTGCCTGGACCACCTATCGCTATGGCACGGCCGAGCACGATTGCTACAACAAGTTCTTTGTCACGCATTGCATCGACAAGGCCAAGGACGCACAGCGTGCCGAGTTGCAGGTATTGCGCAAGCGGGAGCTTGAGGTCGGTGACGCTGAGCGCGCATTCAAGGCGGCCGAGCGTGACCGGCAACAGGCGATCCAGCGCGCCCAGTACGAAGCGGAGCAGCCCAGCCGCGACGCCAACGAGCGCGCCAGCCGCGAAAGCTACGAGCGCAAGCAGCAGGAGCAGAAACTGCGCGATGCGCAGCACGAGGCCGATGCGCCGCAGCGCGCGGCCAATGCCCAGGCCTACGACAAGAAGCAGGCCGACTTCGATGCCCGCGTCAAGGCCGCTCAGGAGCAGGGCGCGCAGCAAGCCAAGCAGCGGCAGGAAAATGTAAAGGCCTACGACCAAAAGCAGCGCGACGCCGAGCAACGGCAGAAGGACGTCGACGAGCGTCGTGCCAAGGCCAAGGAGCAGCAGGGTCAGGCGTCCGCGCCACGCCCCTTCGGTTTCTGAGCGGCTAAGCGCCGCGCCCACAGCCGGGGGCAATACCGGCGACAATAGCCGGTGCCAGACGTCGGCGCGATGCATCTGGCCGCGCCCACGTCATTTGCCGTACCGGCCCGCCGGCGCCCAGCGCCGGCTTTGAGCGGGGGAGCCCATGGACCGCAACCTGAATACCTTATCGCGACAGATCATGGAATTGCAGATCGAGCATCGCGATCTCGATTACCTGATCGACCGCATGGTGGCTGATGCCACGCACGATGAGCTGCAACTGCGCCGACTGAAAAAGCGCCGTCTCAAGCTCAAGGACGCGATTACCTTGCTACAGCTTCAGCTCGAGCCGGACGTGCCCGCCTGATTCCCCGATTCCCCTTGCCCCGGGCCGCTCTTGAAGCGGCTCGCCAAAAAGCCTCGCCTTGCCCGACTCCGAAGACCTGCCCGCCGCCACCGTAACGTCAGATCCGTCTGATCACGCCGCTACGCCCGACACGCCTGACTCGCCCGAAGCACCGGTGGCCAGCGCTGCCGGGCCGGCCGGTATGGCGGCTTCGCACGCCGCCCAACTGGCCACCATCTTTGCCGAGACCGGGACCCTGGCCACCGGCATCGAAGGCTATCGCCCGCGCGCGGCGCAAGAGCAGATGGCCGCCGCCGTGGCCGGGGCGATCGAGCGCGCAGACACGGTCATCGTCGAGGCCGGTACGGGCACGGGCAAGACCTTTGCCTACCTGGTTCCGGCCATGCTGTGGGGCGGCAAGGTGATCCTCTCCACCGGCACCAAGAACCTGCAGGACCAGCTTTTCCTTCGCGATATCCCCACGGTGCGCAAAGYGCTCAATGTGCCGGTGTCGGTGGCGCTGCTAAAGGGGCGGGCCAACTACCTCTGCCATTACCACCTGGAGCGGGCCGAGATCCAGGGCCGCCTGGCTTCGCGCCAGGATGCCGCCTGGCTGCGCGAGATCGCCCGCTTTGCCAAAGTCACGTCGTCGGGCGACAAGGGCGAGCTGGCCTCGGTGCCGGAAAACGCGCCGGTCTGGCAGCTGGTCACCTCGACCCGTGACAACTGCATGGGCACGGAGTGTCCAAGCTACAAAGAGTGCTTTGTGATGCGCGCTCGCAAGGAAGCACAGCAGGCGGACATCGTGGTGGTCAACCACCACCTGTTTTTTGCCGACGTGGTGCTGCGTGACACGGGCATGGCCGAGCTGCTGCCAGCTGCCAATACGGTGATCTTCGACGAAGCGCACCAGTTGCCCGATACGGCGACGCTGTTCTTCGGCGAGAGCCTGTCTACCAGCCAGCTGCTGGAGCTGGCACGGGACACCGTGGCCGAGGGTCTCTCGCACGCGCGGGACGCCGCCGACTGGGTGCGGATCGCGGCCCCCCTGGAGCGCGCCGCGCGGGACCTGCGCCTGGCCTTCACCCGGGACAATTCCCGCCTGGCGGTGAGCCAGATCGAGGCGGATCCCCGCATCGGCAAGCCATTCTTCGAGACGCTGGACGCGCTCGAAACCGCGCTGGCGGAGTTTGTGACCCTGCTGGAAAGCCAGGCCGAACGAGCCGAGTCATTGGAGCAGTGCCATCGCCGCGCGGTGGAGCTCGACCAACGCCTGGCCGCCTGGCGCAACGATGCCAAGGCGGTGCCACCGCCCGCCGCCGTGGAGGGCGATGAAAAAGCCCTGGCCAGCGCAGCCTTCGGGCCGGAAACCGTGCGCTGGGTCGAGGTGTTCTCCCAGACCGTGCAGTTGCACCGCACGCCCCTGTCGATCGCGCCGATCTTCACCCGACAGCGCGAAGGGCACCCGCGTGCCTGGATCTTCACCTCGGCTACGCTATCCGTGAAGGGCAATTTCACGCACTATGCGGCCCAGCTTGGCCTGGACAAGGACAAGTCGCTGACGTTGCCCAGCCCGTTCGACTACGCCACCCAGGGCCTGCTCTACGTGCCGCGCGACCTGCCGGCGCCGCAGTCGCCGCAGTTCACCGACGCCGTGGTGCAGACCGCGCTGCCGCTGATCGAGGCCGCCGGCGGCCGCGCTTTCCTGCTGTGCACCACGCTGCGGGCAGTGCAGCGGGCCTCCGACCTGCTTTACGAGGCCTTTGCCGAACGCGGCCTGGAGCTGCCCTTGCTGGTGCAGGGCCAGGCCAGCCGTACCGAATTGCTGGATCGCTTCCGCGAGCTTGGCAATGCGGTGCTGGTGGGCAGCCAGAGCTTCTGGGAAGGCGTCGACGTGCGCGGCGAGGCGCTCTCGCTGGTCATCATCGACAAGCTGCCGTTTGCCCCGCCCGACGACCCGGTGCTGGCGGCGCGCATGGAAGTGCTGCAAAAGAAGGGCCTGAGCCCGTTCGCCGTGCATCAGCTGCCGCATGCCGTGATCACGCTCAAGCAGGGCGCGGGGCGGCTGATCCGCTCGGAATCGGACCGTGGCGTGCTGGTGATCTGCGATACCAGGCTGGTAGAGAAACCCTACGGCCGCCAGATCTGGCAGAGCCTGCCGCCCTTCAAGCGCACGCGCGAGGCCGAGACGGTGGTCCACTTCCTGGAGTCGCTGCGCAATGGCGAAAGCGCGCCGGCGGCTGACGACGCCGCAGGGGAAGCCGCGCCCGATTGACCGCCTAGCGCGGGCGGCGGCCAACAAACAAAAAACCCGATCTTCCGATCGGGTTTTTTGTTGCCAGCGCCCGCAAGCGCCGTGCCTGACGTTCAGAACACTTCCCACCAGGACTTCTTGTCCTTGCGGCGTTCCCCGTACTTGATGTAATCGCTGTTGGGGAAGTTCTTTTCCATCACGCGGGCGGTGTCGTCGCGCAAGTCCTTCATGCCCAGCGAATCGTACGAGCGGATCATGATGTACAGCGCTTCCTCGTTGGCCGGCGCGCCGTCATAGTCCTTGAGCGCTTGCTGGGCCCGGTTTGCGGCGGCCAGGTAGGCGCCACGGCGGTAGTAGTAACGTGCCGCATGGACCTCGTGCTGGGCCAGCGAGTTCACGATGTATTGCATGCGCGCGGCAGCATCCGTCGTGTACTTGCTGTCCGGGAAGCGCGTGACCAGCGTGTTGAAGGCGTCATAAGCAGCGCGCGCGGCCTTGGGGTCACGCTCGCTCAGGTCCTGGCCGGAAAAACGGCCAAGCCAGCCCAAATTGTCATTGAAGTTGATCAGGCCCTTCAGGTAATAGGCATAATCCACGTTCGGGTGATTCGGATGCAACTGGATGAAGCGGTCGACCGAGGCAAGCGCGGCGGCGGTTTCGCCGTCCTTGTAGTTGGCGTAGGCGGTATCGATCTGTGCCTGCTGGGCGAAACGGCCGAAGGGATAACGTCCCTCAAGCTTCTCGTACAGCTTCACAGCTCGGGTAAAGTCGCCGGAATCTAGTGCGTCCTTGGCTTCCGAATATAATTTGTTAGCCGACCAGCCGGCAGTTTCGTCTGGTTGATCCGACAGCAGGCCGCACGCCGATAGCATGACGCAGCCGCCTGCGAGCAGAATCGCTCCAATTCTTGCGCGCCAGCTGGCGCGCTTCATGCTCATCAATTGCATGGGCAACGTATCCCGGATGAAAAATAGCGTCAAGCATTATAGCCCAAGCCCCTTGTCGGAAACCGCCGCCAAGGGCATCGAGCAGCAAGCTGCCGATTCAACCGACATCTTGAACGAGGTGGAGGACCTGGAAGACCTGACCGATGTGGCCGCGCTAGGCGGCCTGGAGGCAGGAGCGGAGGCATCTCCAATCGAATTGGAAATGCAGCCGGTAGAGATCGAAGTCGATGGTGCGTCACACGGCGAGCGCCTCGACAAGTTGTTGGCACGCCACCTCAGCGGCTTCTCGCGCAGCCGCCTGCAGCAATGGATCGAGAACGGGGCGGTGCTGGTCGACGGCGAGGTGCGCCGCTCCAAGTCTTCCGTGCAGATGGGCGAACGCGTCGTGGTCCGTCCGCAGGCGGCGGCAGAATCGCGCGCCTTCGTGGCCGAAGACGTGCCGCTCAACGTGGTGTACGAGGACGCCACGCTACTGGTCATCGACAAGCCCGCCGGCCTGGTGGTGCATCCTGCCGCCGGCAACTGGGGCGGCACGGTGCTAAACGGCCTGCTGCACCGCTACCCGGAGGCTGCAAGCCTGCCGCGCGCGGGCATCGTCCACCGGCTCGACAAGGAAACATCGGGGCTGATGGTGGTGGCCCGCACGCTGACCGCCCAGACCGACCTGGTGCGCCAGCTGCAGGCGCGTACCGTCAAGCGCAGCTACCTGGCGCTGGTGTGGGGCGTGACGCCCGAGTCCGGCACCATCGATGCGCCGATCGGCCGTGATCCGCGCGAGCGGATCCGCATGGCGATCGTGCTCACCAACAGCGGCAAGCCCTCGCGCACCCATTTCCGTACCCTTGGCACGGTGCCGCTCGGGCGCGGCCATGTCTCCATGGTGATGTGCCAGCTCGAAACCGGCCGCACCCACCAGATTCGCGTCCACTTCGAGTCGATCGGCCACCCGATGGTGGGCGACCCGGTCTATCACCGCGCCGCCACCCAGCGTGGCCAGCGTCCGGCCATCAAGGCACCGCTGCCGGTGCCGCTGGCGCGCCAGGCGCTCCACGCCTTCCGGCTTGGGCTGGTGCACCCGGCCACCGGCAAGCTCGTATCTTGGGAAGCGCAGCCGCCCGATGACTTGCAGGCGCTGATCGAAGCGCTCGACTTTGACCGTGCCGGCGACGATGACGAGGACGACGGCTGGACGGAAGGTGAGGACGGCGCATGGGAATACGGCGATGACGACTGAGGCGCCTTGGCTGGTCCCCGACTGGCCGGCGCCGGCGCGGGTGCGCGCGTTGTTCACCACTCGCCAGGGTGGCGTCAGCGAGGCCCCCTATGGCCTGGCTGACGGCAGCCCGGGCGGGCTGAACCTTGGCACCCATGTGGGCGACGATGCCGCCGCGGTCGCGGCCAACCGCGCACGGCTGGCGGCGCGGCTGCCGGCCGCACCGGGCTGGCTGGAGCAGGTGCATGGCTGCGCGATTGCCACCGAGGACCAGTTTGCCGCCGATGGCGCGGTTCCGCAGGCGGACGCCAGCATTGCCACGACCGCTGGCCGGGTCTGCGCCGTGATGACCGCCGATTGCCTGCCCGTGCTGCTGTGCGACCGTGCAGGCACGGTGGTTGGCGCCGCGCACGCCGGCTGGCGCGGGCTGTGTGGCGGCGTGATCGAGGCAGCCCTGGCGCGTATGGGCAAGCAGGTTGGCGCGCAGGCGCAGTGGCTGGCCTGGCTCGGGCCGGCCATCGGCCCGGATGCCTTCGAGGTTGGCGCCGAAGTCCGGCAGGCGTTCCTGGCCCAGGCGCGGCCTGACGAGACGGCGCAGGTGGATCTCGCCTTCCGCGCCGGCGCAGGCGGCAAGTACTTCGCCGATATCTACGCGCTGGCCCGCATCCGCCTGGCCCGCGCCGGCTGCACCGCGGTGTATGGCGGCGACGCCTGCACCGTTGGCGATGCGCAGCGCTTCTACTCCTACCGGCGCGACGGCGTCACGGGGCGCATGGCCAGCCTGGTCTGGCTGGCCGCCTGAAACTTTCCCAGCGTCAATCCCGGGCAGGCGGCTGTTCTGGCCCCGCGGATTCTGCAGGTGCCACGGAGCCGGAGGGCGCTTGCGCGCTCTTCGCCTGCCTGGCTTCCTCTGCCTTTCGCCGGCGCAGGCGCCCCGGGGTGCCCATGATGTACACCAGGATCGCCACCGGGAACAGGCCGTAAAAGACGAACGTGGCCAGTCCCGCGACCACGGTATGCTCGGTAATGGCCATCATCAGGACCACATACAGCCAACCGATTGCAACGATGTACATCAGAAAGTCATCCTTCTCGGGCAAGCTATCCCCGTGGCCGGAGTGGTGCCAAAGGGAGGCTCGCAGGTTCGCGCTGAGCGCATTTTGCCGTTAGCGCCGGTCCGCGCATTTTTCCGCATTGACAGGCATAACATTGCAAGGCAACAATGACCTCGAATGCACTGCAAGGCTGTGTGCTGGCAGGCATTCGCAGGCTCCGCCGGGACGTTCAGGTCCGCGGCGCGGCGTGTCCGGCAAGCATACCGCATGACGTCACCAGCCGAGGGCGTCAGCGCGGGCCGGTTCCGAGGCTGGCGGCGGGGGAGAGCCCCGCGGTGGTGGTACGCCGCCCAGCCAGCTTTCAAATAAGTGACGGCAGAGAGACGAAACATCATGGCAACCGGCAAAGGTGCGGCAGCTTCCACCAAGGAAGACAAGTCCCAACCGTTTTCATTTGCTTCGGGGCCATTTGATCCAGCGACATGGCTGGAATGGTCCCGTCAGGCACAGGCTAACGGTGCGACGACCCAGCAGGGCATGCCTGGCATGCCTTCTATCCCCGGTTTCGAGGCATTGAAGGGTTCCGCCATGGCGGGCGTGAAAATCGCGCCCGATCAACTGGCCGACATCCAGCAACGCTACATGAAGGACTTCACCGCGCTCTGGCGAAGCATGGCCGAGGGCGGCGCCAATCCCGCCACGGCCCTGGCCGATCGCCGCTTTTCCGGCGATGCCTGGCGCAGCAGCGCGGCATTTCACTACGCCGCCGCTTTCTACCTGATCAATGCGCGCGCCATGAATGAGCTGGCGGGCGCGGTCGAAGCCGATGCCAAGACCCGCCAGCGCATCCGTTTTGCGATCTCGCAATGGGTCGACGCCATGTCGCCGGCCAATTTCCTCGCCACCAATCCGGAAGCGCAGAAAAAGCTGATCGACTCCGGCGGCGAATCGCTGCGGGCCGGTGTGCGCAACATGCTCGACGACCTTGGCCGCGGCAAGATCTCGCAGACCGACGAATCCGCCTTCGAAGTGGGCCGCAACGTGGCCGTGACCGAAGGCGCGGTGGTCTACGAGAACGCCTACTTCCAGTTGCTGCAGTACAAGCCCGTCACCGACAAGGTGTTTGCGCGCCCGCTGTTGCTGGTGCCGCCTTGCATCAACAAGTACTACATCCTCGACCTGCAGCCGCAGACCTCGCTGGTGAACTACATGGTGGAGCAGGGCCATACCGTCTACATGGTTTCCTGGCGCAATCCGGATGCCTCGATGGCCGAGCTCAGCTGGGATGACTACATCGAACATGCCGCCATCCGTGCCATCGAAGTCACGCGCGAGATCAGCGGCCAGGACCAGATCAACGTGCTGGGCTTCTGCGTGGGCGGCACCATCGTCTCCACTGCGCTGGCGGTGCTGGCCAAGCGCGGCGAGCATCCCGCCGCCAGCCTGACGCTGCTGACCACGCTGCTTGATTTTGCCGATACCGGCGTGCTCGATGTGTTCGTCGACGAAGCCCACGTCAAGCTGCGTGAAAACACCCTGGGTGGTGCGGCGGGTACGCCCTGCGCGCTGCTGCGTGGCGTGGAACTGGCCAACACGTTCTCGTTCCTGCGTCCCAACGACCTGGTCTGGAACTATGTCGTCGACAACTACCTGAAGGGCAATACGCCGGTCCCATTCGACCTGCTGTTCTGGAACGGCGACGCCACCAACCTGCCGGGCCCCTGGTATTGCTGGTACCTGCGCCATACCTACCTGCAGAACGAGCTCAAGGTGCCGGGCAAGCTGACCGTGTGCAACGCGCCGGTGGACCTGGGCAGCATCGACGTGCCAACTTACATCTATGGCTCGCGTGAAGACCACATCGTGCCCTGGATGTCGGCCTATGCTTCTACCGCGTTGCTCAAGAACAAGCTGCGTTTCGTGCTGGGCGCGTCGGGCCATATCGCCGGCGTGATCAACCCGCCGGCCAAGAAGAAGCGCAGCCACTGGACCAACGACAAGCTCCCGGCTTCGGCGCAGGAGTGGTTCGACGGCGCCGCCGAGCATGCCGGCAGCTGGTGGCCGGACTGGGCGGCCTGGCTGGCCAAGCACGCCGGCGCGCGCAAGGCGGCCCCCACCGACTACGGCAACAAGGACTACCGCGCGATCGAGCCGGCACCGGGCCGCTACGTCAAGGCGAAGGCATAGGATTTGTCCGGGCCGGCGCCCTGCGGGGCCGGCCTCTTTCCCCCCTTATTTGCATCCAACTCGAGAGGACCTCCCAATGACTGACATTGTCATCGTATCCGCTGCCCGTACCGCGGTGGGCAAGTTCGGCGGCTCGCTCGCCAAGATTCCCGCGCCCGAGCTGGGCGCCATCGTCATCAAGGCTGCGCTTGAGCGTGCCGGCGTCAAGCCCGAGCAGGTCAGCGAAGTGATCATGGGCCAGGTGCTGACGGCCGGCTCCGGCCAGAACCCGGCGCGCCAGGCAGCGCTGAAGGCTGGCCTGCCCGTGATGGTGCCGGCCATGACCATCAACAAGGTCTGCGGCTCCGGCCTGAAAGCCGTGATGCTGGCCGCCAACGCGATTGCCGCGGGCGATGCCGAGATCGTGGTCGCTGGTGGCCAGGAAAACATGAGCGCCGCACCACACGTGCTGCCGGGATCGCGCGATGGCTTCCGCATGGGCGACGCCAAGCTGATCGACAGCATGATCGTGGACGGCCTGTGGGACGTCTACAACCAGTACCACATGGGCGTCACCGCCGAGAACGTGGCCAAGGAATACGGCATCACGCGCGAAGCCCAGGACGCGTTCGCGGCCGGTTCGCAGAACAAGGCGGAAGCCGCGCAGAAGGCCGGCAAGTTCGATGAAGAAATCGTGCCGGTGCCGATTCCCCAGCGCAAGGGTGACCCGGTGATGTTCGCCACCGATGAGTTCGTGCGCCACGGCGTCACGCAAGACGCGCTCGCTGGCCTCAAGCCCGCCTTCGACAAGGCCGGGTCCGTGACCGCCGCCAACGCCTCGGGCCTGAACGACGGCGCCGCCGCGGTGGTGGTCATGTCGGCGGCCAAGGCCAAGGAACTCGGCCTGACCCCGCTGGCCACGATCCGCGCCTACGGCACCGCCGGTGTCGATCCCAAGGTGATGGGCATGGGCCCGGTGCCCGCGTCCAAGCGCTGCCTGTCGCGCGCCGGCTGGAGCGTGGAAGAGCTCGATCTGATGGAAATCAACGAAGCCTTCGCCGCCCAGGCCCTGGCCGTGCATAAGCAGATGGGCTGGGATACGTCCAAGGTCAACGTCAACGGCGGCGCCATCGCGATTGGCCACCCGATCGGCGCGTCGGGCTGCCGCATCCTGGTCACGCTGCTGCACGAAATGAAGCGCCGCGACGCCCACAAGGGCCTGGCCTCGCTGTGCATCGGCGGCGGCATGGGTGTGGCGCTGGCTGTGGAACGCAAGTGACGATTTGCCGGGCTTGCCGCAGCGAACAAGCGCGCAGGCCGGTCTGAGGGGTGTGCCGGCGAGGGGGGCTTCCCGCAGCCGGCGTCAATAAAAACTAGCCATCAAGGAGTAGATATGACTCAGCGCATTGCATACGTAACCGGTGGCATGGGTGGCATTGGAACGGCCATCTGCCAGCGTCTGGCCAAAGATGGCTACAAGGTCGTGGCCGGTTGCGGCCCCAACTCGCCGCGCCGCGAAAAATGGCTCGAGCAGCAGAAGGCCCTGGGCTTCGATTTTGTCGCCTCGGAAGGCAATGTTGCCGACTGGGATTCGACCAAAGCCGCGTTCGACAAGGTCAAGGCCGAAGTGGGCGAAGTCGACATCCTGATCAACAACGCCGGCATCACGCGCGACGTGGTGTTCCGCAAGATGACGCGCGCCGACTGGGATGCCGTGATCGACACCAACCTGACCTCGCTGTTCAACGTGACCAAGCAGGTCATCGATGGCATGGCGGATCGTGGCTTTGGCCGCATCGTCAATATCTCGTCGGTCAACGGCCAGAAGGGCCAGTTCGGCCAGACCAACTACTCCACCGCCAAGGCTGGCTTGCACGGCTTCACCATGGCTTTGGCGCAGGAAGTTGCGACCAAGGGCGTGACCGTGAACACGGTGTCGCCGGGCTATATCGCTACCGATATGGTCAAGTCGATCCGCCAGGACGTGCTGGACAAGATCGTCGGCACGATTCCGGTCAAGCGTCTGGGCGCGCCGGAAGAAATTGCCTCGATCTGCGCGTGGCTGGCGTCCGAAGAGTCGGGTTTCTCGACGGGCGCGGACTTCTCGCTGAACGGCGGCCTGCACATGGGGTAACGAACGGCAAGCCATCCCTGGTTTTCCCGGATGGTTTCTTGTCTTGGGAAGGTCCTCTGCCGAGGGCCTTTTTCATTTCTGCGGCCGCTTGCGAGGCCTCTCACCCCGCAGCAATATTGCATCGCACACCCCGCACCGCACCAACGCGCGGGCGTGGCGTGGCATTGCAGGCCCCAAACACCCGCAATCCTTTGCCCCGTGCGGGTTTTCCTTAACGGGTCCGGCTTTCAATAGTGCCTTGTTGGGCATAGAATCAGGGCAGCGGCTAGCCCGCACCAAAATAGATCATGCGTTGCAGGTCAACACGTTGTATCCCCCGCTGGCGGTCCCTATTTGCGCACCGCACAGCATGCGGTGCAGCAGCATGCAACAGCGACGATAAAAGGATAGAGCACGATGGCTACCACCAAGAAAGGCGCAGAGCGACTGATCAAGAAGTATCCAAACCGCCGGCTCTACGACACGCAGACCAGCACCTACATCACGCTAGCCGACGTCAAGCAGCTCGTGATGGATACCGAAGACTTCAAGGTGATCGACGCCAAGTCCGGCGACGAGCTCACGCGCAGCATCCTCCTGCAGATCATTCTCGAAGAAGAGACTGGCGGCGTGCCGATGTTCTCAAGCTCCATGCTGTCGCAGATCATCCGCTACTACGGCCATGCGATGCAGGGCATGATGGGCACCTACCTGGAAAAGAACATCCAGGCCTTCATCGACATCCAGAGCAAGCTGGCAGAGAACTCCAAGGGCCTGTACTCGGGTGAGCCGTTCAGCCCCGATATGTGGTCCCAGTTCATGAACATGCAGGGCCCGATGATGCAAGGGATGATGAGCAACTACATCGAGCAGAGCAAGAACCTGTTCGTGCAGATGCAGGAGCAGATGCAAAGCCAGGCCAAGAACATGTTTGGCACGTTCCCGTTCAATCAGCCGGACAAGAAGTAGAGCCGGCGCACGCCGCGCCGGCCTGTTGCGCGTTCCCAATCCCTCGGGAACGCATGGAACCCTCGCGGCGCCGGCAGCCTCCTTTCCCGCAAAGTGGCTTCAGGCCGGGCTGGCGTGGAGGCGAATTCCCAGCGCACGCATGACCTTCCTTCGCTGATCGGGGCGATCGGTTAAAATCATGCATATTCGGGTAACGCGGGGAATCACCGCGGCTGCTACCCCTGTCAAATGTGGCGATTCATACTGCGGACTCGCCTGCACAGCGCGAATCCCAATGCCCTCCGCAATCCAAGACATTCGCCAGGCGCTCGCCGCCGAGGCCACTCCCGTTCCGACGGTGGGTTTGGCGTTTTCTCGTTTTCCGGCATCGATGCCAGCCAACGCATGAGCCGGCTGTTTCTTGCCCCCATGGAGGGGCTTGCTGATTACGTGCTGCGCGACGTGCTGACCGGCTCGGGAGGATACGACGGATGTGTATCCGAGTTCGTCAGGGTGACGGGCTCTTTGCTTCCCGAACGCGTCTACGAGAGGGACACGCCCGAAATCCTCCACGGCGGCCATACTCCAGGCGGCACACCGATGGTGATCCAGCTGCTCGGGAGCGATCCTGAATGGCTGGCGGTCAATGCCGCACAGGCAGCGACCTTGTCGCCGCATGGCATCGACCTGAATTTCGGCTGTCCTGCCAAAGTCGTCAACCGGCACGGTGGCGGGGCCATGCTGCTGGCGGATCCTGAACTGCTGAACCGGATCGTTTCGTCCGTTCGTGCTGCGGTGCCTGCGAACATCGCCGTGACAGCCAAAATGCGGCTGGGCGTGTCTGATACCTCGCTGGCGATCGACTGCGCCACGGCGCTGGCGGAAGGCGGCGCGGCGTCCCTGGTCGTGCATGCCAGGACCCGGGATCATGGCTACCGGCCGCCGGCCCACTGGGAATGGATCGCGCGTATCGATGCTGCGGTGGACGTGCCGGTTACTGCCAACGGCGAAGTCTGGACGGTGGCCGACTGGGAGCGCTGCCGGGCCGTCAGCGGCTGTGCCGACGTGATGATCGGGCGGGGTGCCGTGTCGGATCCGTTCCTGGCCTTGCGCATACGCGGACTGATGGACAGAACGCCCTGCGCCGAGGAATGGCCGTCGGTGCTCCGCCATATCGCCGGCTACCTGAAGAAGCTGCAGGCCAATGACGAATGCGCTCACGAGCACGGACGCGTCAAGCTGTGGCTCAGCTACCTGAAACGGACCTGGCCGCAGGCTGCCGAGTTGCACGCAGCTATCCGGCGCCTGCAAGGGGCGCTGGAGGTTCAGGCGGTGATCGAGTGCGCCCTGGAGGGCATGCCGGGGGCATCACACTCGTTGCAATAGGCTCGCGAGCAGACGTGGCCATCAGAAGTGTATGCGCGCGCATCGTTCAGAAGTCCATCGTGGCCGAGAGCATGAAGGTGCGTGGTGCGCCCAGGGCCAAACTGGACAGCAGCGGCATGCCCCAATAGGCCTTGTTGGTCACGTTGGTGACGCTGGCCCGCACGGTCAGCGGATGGCTGGAGACCTGGGTAGCATAGCGTGCGCCCAGGTCATACACCGTGTAGCCCGGCACCGACAGCGAGTTGTCGGCACTGATGTATTGCTTGGATACGGCGGTCGCATTGGCGGTCAGCGTCAAGCCCCGCACGGCGGAGGTGTCCCACTCCACGCCCAGCTTGCCTTGCAGCTTGGGCACCCCGGTTGCCGATTTGCCCTGGTTGACGCCGCCGGCGGTCTTGGTGAGCTTGGGGTCCACATAGGCGATGCCACCCATCAAGCGCACGCCGCGCAGCGGCGAGCCAAAGAAGCCCCACTCGACACCCCGGTTGCGCTGCTCTCCGCCAAAGGAAAAAACGTTGGTGGAAATGTCGGTATAGCTGCTTGGCCGCTCGATTTCATACAAGCTGACCGTGTGGGCGAATTCGCCGAGATCGAGCTTGAGGCCAATTTCCTTCTGCTTGGTCTTGGACGGCGGAAACAGCTCTCCCGCATTGGCGGCAGTTGCCGGCGCGGTCTGGCCCTTGCTTAACCCCTCAATATAATTGCCGTACACGGAAATATGGTCCGTGGCCTTGACCAGCAGCGCGGCCGCAGGCGTCATGGCGCTTGCGTCGTAGCGGGCACTGCGCGCCCCGGTCGTGAGGCTGAAGGTATCGGTGAGCGCTTCCTGGTGACGCACGCCCAGCGTCAGTTGCACCCTGTCCTGTGCAAAGGACAGGGTATCCGCTACGCCGTAGCTGGTCAGGCGCGTTTCCGTGTGGAGGGTCGGCGGCCAACGCATTCCGGCGGCTGGGCCCCAGGCCGGGTTGTAGATGTTGGTGGTCCAGTCCGCGCCCGGGACCGATCTGCGGCCATAGTCCTTTTCGGTGTCCGAGTAGTGCGTGACGTTTAAAGCCCATTGATGCTTGACGCTGCCGGTTTGGAACTTGCCCTTCAATCCAGCTTCCCCCGACGTCTTTTCAATATCGAAGGCCAGTTGGCCCATGCTGTGCCGAACATCGCCCGCCGCGTTGAGCACCTGGGCCGACATCGTACCGTTGTACTTGTAGTTGGTCCTGCTGGTGCCGAAGGCTGCATAGGCCGTCAGTTGTTCGCTCACGTCGAATTCGCCGCGGACGATCGCACCCTTGTCCGTGGTGTTGACGAAGGACCAATCCGGGTTCAGCAGGGTCTCGGGCCTGGGTGGCTTGGGCACTGCCACGCCGGGGGCCAGATTGATGCCTCGGGTCACGCCGTTCACGCGGTCATCGCTGGTGTAGAGGTCGGCAGAGAGGCGAGCGCGCTCGCCCCGCCAGTCCAGCCCGAGGGACGCGAACTGGGTTTTCTTTTCCTGCCGGTTGACCGCCCCCTCTCCATCCCGATAGACCCCGTTGAAGCGGATGCCGAACTGCTTGTTCTCACCAAAGCGCCGCCCAAGGTCCACATGTCCGCCGAACTGCGCATTGGACATGTAGGTCGCCGTCAGTCGCGTCAGCGGCTCATCGCCCGCGCGCTTGGGCACCAGATTGACGGTGCCGCCCACCGAGCCACCCGGAGGCATGCCGTTGAGCAAGGCCGATGGGCCTTTCAATACCTCGATACGCTCGAACATTTCAGGGGTGGTGCGGTAGTACGGTGCCATGCCGAACAGGCCGCCGATGGTGATATCGCTGGTGTTGGAGGCGAAGCCGCGGATGGAGTAGTTCTCGCTCCAGGCGCCGGTGACGCCGTTGCTGAACACAGTGGGATCGGTGGCGGCGATCACGTCGGTGATGTCCTTGGCCTGCCGGTCTTCGATGAACTTGTCCGTATAGCTAATGGTGGAAAACGGTGTTTCCATGAAATCCTTGTCGCCCAGCAGCCCCACGCGGCTGCCGGACGCCACCTGCCCGCCGGCGTAGGCGTCGATCGCTGAGCTCGCCTGTACCGTCACCGCCGGCAACGTAACCCCGCTTTCTGCGGCTGGGCTTTGCGTCTGTTGGGCCGTCCGGCTTAGCGTGTAGCGGCCGTTGGCCTCGCGCACTGCCTGCAGACCGTGCCCGCGTAGCAGTTCGGTGAAGCCCTCGCGCATGCTGTAGCTGCCGGACAGCCCCTGGCTGTTCTTGCCTTGGAGCAGGCTCGCATCCACGGTCAGCTCGACACCAGCCGCGGCGGCATAGGCATTGAGCGCCTCGCCCAGCGGGCCGGTCGGCACGTTGAAGCGGCTCCGGGCATCCACCGCCTGGCTGGTACTTTGTGCGAGTGCCGGCGGGGTGGCCAAGGCCAGGGCGCCCACGGTCAGCCCCAGCAGCAGCACCTTCGGCACGGCGGCGGCGCGGTTCAGGGCAAAGGCGGGATGGGGGCGCACCGCCTGCCGTGCAGGTCGCGCGATGCGATGGTGACGTTTGCTCATAGCAGGTTCTTTTCAGGTGAGATTGGGTTGGTTGTCGGCACGTCTTACGAGCGAGATATAACGAATACGAATCATTACGTTTTTGATTTAGGGCTAGGACAGGCTCCGGAACGAATCAGTGCTGATAGCCCTTGATGACGTCGTCGATCACGAGCTTCAAGGAGGTCGGGCTGGCGGCCGTGACGTACCATGCTTCAGCATCGACGAAGACCACACGGCCGTTCTTCCAGGCGTTGGTCTGGCGCAGCAGCGGGTTGCCCATGCTCCCGGCATCCATGACCGGACGGCGCTCCATCACGGCCGTCCGGTCCACCACGAAGATGATGTCGGGGTTGGCCTGTTGGATGAATTCGCTGGAAATCGGCTGGCCATGCAGGCCGGTCTCGACAGTGGGGCTGGCCGGTTTCACGCCCAGGGCATTGAAGACGAACCCGTAACGGGAATGCACGCCAAAGGAACTGAAGGCGCCGTTGTTGTGCAGAACGACAAGCGCCTTCTCGAGTCGGCCCTGGGTCATTCGCCTGGCCTCCTCGACCTTGGCGTCCAGTTCAGCCGCTTTCTGGCGGGCGAGGTTTTCCTTGCCAAAGATTCGCCCCAGGGTCATGAGGTGGTCCTTGATGACCTCGATGTGCTTGACCTGGCTATCCCGGTAGTCCACATCGAAATGAATCGTCGGAGCGATCTCGCTCAATTCCTTGTAGTGGTTCGCCTGGAGCGAGGTGATCAGGATCAGTTCAGGCCTGGCCGAATGAACCCGCTCCAGATTGGGCTGAACGATCGAGCCCAGATCCTGAACGTCCGGGGCGTCCTTGTACCTGGCGAGGAAGCGCGGGACGAAATCCTTCGGCATGCCAACGACAGGGACACCCAGTTGGTCGAGGAAATCGACTTCATTCATGTCGAGGGCGGCCGCGCGTTGCGGAAGGTGCTCGACGACGGTCGTTCCCAGCTTGTGCTGAACCGTGACGGGCGCGAACGCTTCCTGCGGGGGCCGGCTGGCAGAAGCCGGCTGTGCGGTTGCCTTTGGCGGTTCGGCTGGTTTCTGGTCGCACCCCTGTACCGCGACGGTCGCGGCCATCAGCAGGGCTAACGCCCAACACCTGTTTCTGTGATTCCGGGTCATTTCAGTTCGCCTGATGGATTGAAGTAGTTGCACACGCATCCTCGATCACTGCGCACGATTTCGAAGTCCAGTCCATACAGTTCCTGCAACCGCGTCTCGGTCACGGCCTCCACGACGGGGCCGCAGAAGCGAACCACTCCGCCCTTCAATGCGACGATGTGATCGGAGTAATTGGCAGCGAAATTGATGTCGTGGATCACCAGGATCACGGTGCGCCCGTGCTCGTCACACAAGCGGCGAAGCGCGCGCATGATCTGGACGGCATGCTTCATGTCGAGGTTGTTGAGTGGCTCGTCCAGCAGCAGAACATTCGTCTGCTGGGCAATGGTCATCGCCAGGAAGGCCATCTGGCGCTGCCCTCCGCTGAGTTCATCGATGTAGGTCCCGCGCAGCGCTTCCAGCGACAGGAACGCGATG
The DNA here is from genome assembly GCF_056398045.1 of Cupriavidus sp. 05L411. Taxonomy (NCBI): domain Bacteria; kingdom Pseudomonadati; phylum Pseudomonadota; class Betaproteobacteria; order Burkholderiales; family Burkholderiaceae; genus Cupriavidus; species Cupriavidus sp. 05L411. The sequence goes on from NZ_JBFTOQ010000010.1 coordinate 177,120, forward strand.
GCCTCGTCGATCGCGTGGTGGTCCTCGGGGGTGAGCGCGCCGCGGCTGTAGGGGAAGCGCCCGAAAGCGACGAGTTCCTCGACCGTCAGGCGCAGATTGAAGTCGGGCGACTGGCGCAAGGTGGCGACGTGCTTGGCGTATTCGCTGATGCGGATGCTTGAAACCCTGCGATCCCCGATCAGGATGTCGCCCTGGGTGGGCTCCAGCAGGCGCGCGATCAGCAGCAGAAGCGTCGTTTTGCCTGCGCCGTTGGGGCCGATGAGAGAAGTCACGCGCTGCGCCGGGAATTGCGCGCTGACGCCGGAAAGGACGGTCTTGGCGCCGTAGGCCTTGTGAATGTTGTGAACGGTGATCATGCGATGCCTCGGGTGCGAACCATCAGCGCGAGGAAATACGCGCCACACACCAGGTTGACGAGAATGCTGACGGTGGTCTTGTAGTTGAAGACGTGTTCGACCAGAAGCTGGGCCACGATGAAAATGCCAATGGCGATCGCGCAGCCTATGGGCAGCGTGACCCGATGCCTGGAAGTCCGGGCCATCGCATAGGCGATGTTCGCAACGAAGATCCCCATGAAGGCCGTGGGCCCGAGCAGGCTGGTCGAGACCGCCACGAGAGCCGCGATCAGCGCGAAGTAGAGCCTCACGTACCGCTGGTAATCGACCCCTAGGGAAATGGCCTGGTCGCGGCCCAGCGAGAGCACGTCGAGGATCGGCAGAGTCTTCAGCCCTGGCAGGCACACGGCCGCGACCAGAACGCCCGAATAGAGCAACTGCTCGGGTTGTGCCCTGTTGAAGGATGTGTAGCTGAAGCCCTGGAGAACGGCGAACTCGCCCGGGCTGATCCTGAGCTGGACGAACTGTGTGACAGTGCCGATCACCATGGTCAGCACGAGTCCCAGCAGGAGGAGGAAATACACGTTGTACCTGCCGTTGCGCAAAAGCCACCGATGGATGGCCCACGAATAGGCGAGCATCAACAGGATGGAGAGGAAGAAGTTGCCGCTCTGGCCGAGTACCACCTGGCCATGCGTGCCCATGGCCAGGATCAGCAGCGACTGCAACAGCAGATAGACCGCCTCGTACCCCATGATCGCTGGCGTCAGAATCCGGTTGCCCGAGATGGTCTGGAACGTGATTGAGGAGAAGGCGACGCAGATGCCGCCGATGACGATGGCGGCCAGCCGGGCGAGCCGTTTGGGAATGACATAGTCGAGGTCGAATCCGGATCGCACGAGGATGAAAGCCGCGGCCAAGGCGATGACCACCATCCAGAGGGCATATCGGGGGGCAGCGCGCCTCATTTCTTCTTCCAGATGATGAGCACGAGGAACAGCACGCCGCCCACGCTGCCTGCGGTCAGGCCGATGGGCACCTCGAACGGGTAGATGAGCAGGCGGCCGAGAATGTCGCAGGCCAGCAGCAGCGACGCGCCGCCCAGAGCGACGATGGGCAGCGTCCGGCCCAGGTTGTCGCCGTGATGCAGCGCGACCAGGTTGGGGATGAGCAGCCCGACGAAGGGGATCGCGCCGACGGTGATGACCGTGGCGGACACGGTGACCGCTACCAGCATCAGGCCCAGCGCCGCCGTTGCCGAATAGCTCAGCCCCAGGCTGGTGGCCACGCCTTCGCCCATGCCGAGCACGGTGAAGCGGTGCGCATACAGGTAGGTGAGCGCGACGATCGGCAGGATCAGGTAGATGATCTCGTAGTTGCCCTGGACGACCTTTGAGAAATCGCCGAGCAGCCAGCCCTGCATGCTCTGCAGGATGTTGTAGCGGTAGGCGTAGAACTCGGCCACGGCACTCAGCACGCTGCCGTACATCAGGCCGATGACCGGCACGAGAACGGTGTTCTTGAATTTGATGCGGCGGATGATCGCCACATAGACCAGGCTCGCGGCGAAACAGAAGACCAGCGCGAACAGCATCCGGCGCATCGCGCCGCCGGCGGGCGCCAGCGTCATCGACGCCAGGATGCCGAGCTTGGCCGCATCCAGTCCGCCCGAGGTGGCCGGTTCGACGAACTTGTTGCGGACGATCTGCTGAAGGATCACGCCGCAGACGGACAGGCCTACGCCGGTCAAAACAAGCGCCGCCAAGCGGGGCAGGCGGCTGGCTGTCACCGTTAGCCAGGCATCGCCCGACAGCGAGAACACCTGCGACCATGCCAGTTGCCGGGCGCCGACCAGCAGCGAGGCGCCGCAGAGGATGGCGAACAACCCAAGCCAACGTGCGCGCATCAGCAGCGGTCTCCGTTCGACGCCGCCGTGATACGCCAGCCTCTGGCGGCCCGGCGCTGGGCCAGGAAGTGCGCGTAGCGTCCCTGGCTCGCGCGCAATGGCGCGGGCGAACCCTGCTCAACGACCTTGCCGCCGTCGAGCACCACGATCTGGTCGGCCATTGCCACCGTCGAGAGTTGGTGCGCGACGACGATCAGCGTGCGCTTGCCGCGCAGACGCGCCAGCGCCTCGGCGATGGCGGCCTGATTCTCCGCGTCCAGCGCGGCGGTGGCTTCGTCCACCAGCAGGATGGGCGCGTCCTTGATCAGCGCGCGGGCGATGGCGATGCGTTGGCGCTCACCGCCCGACAGGCGTGCGCCGCCTTCGCCGACCGGGGTGTCGATGCCCTGCGGCAGGCGCTCGATGATCTCGGCCACGCCAGCCTGCCGCGCAGCTTGCATGATCTCGACATCGTTGGCATTGGGTTTGCCGATGCGGATGTTGTCGGCAATGCTGCCAGCGAACAGGTAGTTGTGCTGGAAGATCTGACTGATCTGGCCGGCCAACTGCGCGTTGGACATCTGCCGCACGTCCACGCCACCGACGAGTACGCTGCCCTGGCTCACATCGAAGAAGCGTGCGATCAGCCGCACCAGTGTGGTCTTGCCCGACCCGGAGGCGCCAATCAGCGCGGTCATGCTGCCCGGCGCGATGCGCAGGTTCACGCCCTTCAGCACATCGGGTTGATCCCGTGTGTAGCGGAAGCTCACCTCGCGCAGCTCGATTGACGCATCACGCGGTGCCTGCGGCTGGTCCGGTTCCGGCAAGGGCTTGACCGCAAGGATCTCGCGCACCGCGTCGAGCTGGCCGTGCGCGCCGCGCAGGACATCGCCATAGCCGGCCACGTCCAGCAGCGGATCGATGTAGCGGTTGGCCAGCAGCAGGGCCACGATGCCGGCGACGACCGTGTCGGCTTCCGGCGCGCCGCCCAGGCAGGCGTTGAGCCACAACGCGGCGGCGATCAGCAACGTGGCGAAGACGGCCTGCACAACCCAGGCGTTGAGCGCCGTGGACGCCGCCGACAGATAGATCAACCGCGTGCCGGAGTGGCGTTGCTGGTCGATGGCCTGTTCAAGCAAGCGCGTGCTGCCGCCTTCACCGTTGAACGCACGCAGTACCGACTGGGCCTGGGCGAACTCGACCATGCGCTGGCTGGTATGGGCGAAGTGGCGATGGAAGGTGTGGTCGGCGCGCCGGCCCAGGCGAGCGGCGATCAGTAACGCGCCGATCAGGATCGGCAGCGCCACCAGCGCGATCAGGCCCATCGGCCAGTGCTGCGCGAACAGCGCGGCCACGATCACCACCGGTGTCACGGCGCCGCTGATCACCGGCGTGAGCACGTGTGCGGGAAGCTGGGCCACTGCCATCATGCCGTTCGTGATGACATGGCCAAGCCGGGCGCAGTTCTCCGGCGTGAACCAGCCGACGGGCAGGCGCGCAACGTGGTCGCCGATCCGCTGGCGCGCGCCCTGCAGGACGGCAACACCCACGCGCACGCCGGCCTTCTCCACCTTGCGCCGCCAGCCCCAGCAGGCCGTCATGCCGGACAGCAGCACGATGAGCCACAGCACAGCGCCGCGCGCATCGCCGGCCAGAAGGCGGCTGAGAATGGGCACCAGCGTGGTGATGGTCAGCCCGCTGAGCAGGCCATAGAACACGGCCATCCAGGCGTAGCGGCGGAAGACGGGCGCATCGTCGCCCAGCAGTTGAATGAAGGTTCTCAGCATGACGGCACCGCCAGCTCCTGGGGTTCTTCATAGCCGCCCAGCGTCCATAGCCGTGCATAGCGGCCTTTGCGCGCGATCAGCTCGGCGTGGCGGCCTTGCTCGTGGATCGTGCCGTTCTCGATCACGATGATGTGGTCGGCGTGCATCACCGTGTCGAGCCGGTGTGCAATGATCAGCAGCGTGCGGCCTTGCGCGAAGCGCGACAGCGCGTCCTGGATCGCCACCTCGTTCTCGGCGTCGGTGGCCGCGGTGGCTTCGTCGAGCACGAGCACGGACGGATCGAGCAGCACGGCACGGGCGATGCTCACGCGCTGCTGCTCGCCACCGGAGAGCAGCGCGTCCTCGCCTATCATCGAGTCGTAGCCGCGCGGCAGGCCCAGGATGCGCTCATGAATGTTCGCGGCGCGCGCGGCGTCCTCGACCTCCTGCTGGCTGGCCGAGGGCCGGCCCAGCGCGATGTTCTCGCGTACGCTGGCGTGGATGAGGCGCACCTCCTGCAACACGAAACCGATGCGCTGGTACAGATCCGAGGTCTCGATATGCCTCAAATCCACGCCGCCGAGCGTGATGCGCCCATCGGTCGGGTCGAAGAAGCGCAGCAGCAGCCGGGCCAGGGTCGATTTGCCAGCACCGGACGCGCCGACGATGGCGGTCACCGTGCCGGGCTTGAGGGTGAAGCTGACGTCCGACAGCACCTTGTTCTGCGCGTCGTAGGCGTAGCCGACGTGCTCAACTCGGATTTCGGTGCCCGTGGGCAACTGCCGCCTATCGGGCGCCGGCTGCTCCAGCACAGGCGTCCCCAGCAGCGCCTGCACGCGCTGGGCGGCACCGGTGGCATGGTTCAGGTCATGGGTGATGTAGTGCAGCAGCAGCAACGGCGCCGAGAGGCCCGGTGCCACCAGAGCGAACGGCAGCACGTCCACCGGGGTCATCCAGCCCAGGCTAACGAACAGCGTGCCGAAGACCAGCACCACGCCCAGCACCGCCACCGGCGCGATCATCGCGTTGGCGTTGGCCATTGAGCCCACGAGGGGACGGGTGAAACCGACAAAGGCTTGGGCGAAGGCATCGACCGCCTCGCGGTAGCCGCCGTGCGCTTTGCCGCTGGCCCCGAAGGACTTGACCACGGGAATGCCGTTGACGAACTCGACCACCGCGTTGTTGATGCGTCCCAGCCCGTCGACGAATGCCTTCATGTTCGCCCCGCTGGCCTTCATGGCCCTGCCAAAGAACAGGAAGAAGCCCGGGAACGGCAGGATCGAGACGATGGCCATGCGCCAGTCCATCGCGAACAGGTAGATGACCGAGATCAGGATGGCGCCCACGGCGCGCCCCATCGTCGTATAGAAGTGCGCGGTCAGGCTGTGCAGCGTGCCGATGTCGTCCTGCATGGCCTGCTTGACCTCGCCCGATGCGCGGCTGGTGAACCAGCCCAGCGGCACGCGGGCCAGCCGCTGCGTGGCCGCCAGGCGCAGGTGATGGGTGATGCGGTTGTCGGCCAGGTGGGCGGTCAGTTCCCCAGCGGACACCAGCGCCATGCCGACGAACAGGCTCACCACGCTGGCAATGACGGTCCACCAGACTTCGCCCTGCACTTGCGTGCGTGCCGCCGCCGCGACGTCGGCGCCGCCGAGGACGATCTTCGCAATATGTGCGATGCCGGCCAGCGGCGCCAGCGTGAACATGGCGCCCACGCCGGCCAGTACCGCGGCGGCGATCAGTTGCCCACGGATGGGGTTTAATACTTGGCTGATCGGTCCGGGTCCCTTGGGCTTGGCCGCCGCCGCGTCACGAGTGTTCATGAAAAAGAAACGTCCAGAGATTCAGAAAGATGCGATGTGTCGGTCATGGAGGAGTCCCGTGAATCGAAATGATAATTAGTTGCATGACTATAAACTAATTGAAGAAAGGCTGGCAAGGCGGCTACATGGCTGTCACCAGCGATCAAGGAACAAACATGAAATCGCCACAACAACCTTCGGCGCGCGGGCGCCCTCGTACCATCACGCGCGAACGGATCGCCGACGCGGGCATCGAGATCGGCTTGCCGAACATCACCTTCGTCGGCGTCGCCGCCGCACTCGGGGTCAGCCATATGGCGCTCTACAAGCACGTGCCGAGTCTTGAGGAACTCAAGCGCCTGGTCGCTGAGGAGATCTTCAGCCGCTGGCAGATTCCGCAGGCTTGCGGCAAGGGACGTGGCGGATTGAGGGATTACCTGATCACGTTCACCACATCGGTACGGGAGTTCGTCAAGGCACACCCTGGGCTGACGCCGTACGTGATCCGCAGGTTGGCTGCAACACAACCCATGCTCGCCAAAATCGACGGGCACCAGAGCCATATCGCGCGTGCCTACGGCATCTCAAAGGAACAGGCACGCTGGCTGCTTGCGACGGTCGCATTCCACTGCATTGCCGTGGCCGACACGGTGTATTCGGTAGCAGGCCGAGAACCCCTTGTGGAGGCGGACCGCGCGGCGGAAGAAGCCGAGATGGAGGCGGAGCTTGTTCAGGGCATGCACGCGCTCATCGTCGGCGCGCTTGCCATGCTGGAGGAAGACGCCCACCGTGACAGTTCGGCATTGCGGATCAAGTCATAGGCGTTGCGAAACGCCAAGCCCACGCCGCTCGATGGGAAGATGTGACCTCAGCTCCACCGCTACGCCACTGCCCAGGTGCCGGGAAGAACGGGGTCAGGTTGACTTCCGACGTGGAGGTCGATGAGAGGGCAAGGGGGGCGCGCGTGATCGTTGCGCATAGAGTTTTGCCATGGACCGCTTGACGGACGTCGCAGGCGGCATTGGCCCGCGCGATAGCCTGAAGCCGCAAACGGGCCGCCATGTTCATGTCTGCCATGAGGCCCCGGCAAACTCCCGCGAGCGGTTAAAATGCGCGATTGGCTTTGAACAGCCGGGTGGCCATGTCCCGCCTCGCTCGCCCCACATTTGGAAGTAACCGTGAAAAACCCTTCAGAATCAACGATCAAGAAAGACCATATTCCAAATGTGGGATTCGTAAGCCTTGGATGTCCAAAGGCACTTGTGGATTCCGAGCAGATCATTACCCAGCTGCGCGCCGAGGGCTATGCCATCAGCGGCACCTATGACGGCGCCGACCTGGTGGTCGTCAATACCTGCGGTTTTATCGACGAAGCCGTGCAGGAAAGCCTCGATGCGATCGGCGAGGCACTGGCCGAGAACGGCAAGGTGATCGTCACCGGCTGCCTGGGCGCCAAGAAAAACGCCGCGGGTGAGGACATCATCACGTCGGTGCACCCGAAGGTGCTGGCCGTGACCGGCCCGCACGCGCTGGGCGAGGTGATGCAGGCCGTGCACACGCACCTGCCCAAGCCGCATGACCCGTTCATGGACCTGGTGCCGGCCGCCGGCATCAAGCTCACGCCCAAGCATTACGCCTACCTGAAGATCTCCGAGGGCTGCAACCATCGCTGCTCGTTCTGCATCATCCCCTCGATGCGTGGCGACCTGGTCTCGCGCCCGGTGGCGGAAGTCATGCTGGAGGCCGAGAACCTGTTCAAGTCGGGCGTCAAGGAACTGCTGGTGATCTCGCAAGACACCAGCGCCTACGGCGTGGACGTGAAGTACCGCACCGGTTTCTGGGACGGCCGCCCGCTCAAGACGCGCATGACCGAGCTGGTCGGCGCGCTGGGTGAGCTGGCTGCCAAGTACGGCGCCTGGGTGCGCCTGCACTACGTGTACCCGTACCCGCACGTTGACGAGATCATTCCGCTGATGTCGCAAGGGCACGTGCTGCCTTACCTGGACGTGCCGCTGCAACACGCCCACCCGGACGTGCTCAAGCGCATGAAGCGCCCGGCCAACGCCGAGAAGACCATGGACCGCATCCGGGCCTGGCGCAAGATTTGCCCCGAGCTGACCATCCGCAGCACCTTTATCGCGGGCTTCCCCGGCGAGACCGAGGAAGAGTTCCAGACGCTGCTGGACTTCATCGCCGAAGCGGAACTGGACCGCGTGGGCTGCTTCGCTTATTCGCCGGTGGACGGCGCCACGGCCAACGACCTGCCGGGCGCCTTGCCCGACGAAGTCCGCGAAGAGCGCCGCGCCCGCTTCATGGAAGTGGCCGAGGAAGTGTCCGCCCGGCGCCTGCAGCGCAAGGTCGGCCAGACCCTGCGCGTGCTGGTCGACGAGATCAACCAGGACGGCGGCATTGGCCGCTCGTCGGCCGATGCGCCGGAGATCGACGGCCTGGTCTATATCGACCCGCCGGCGCAGGGCGCGCCGCGCTACAAGGTCGGCGAATTCGTCTCGGTGAAGATCACCGGCGCGGATGGCCACGACTTGTGGGGCGAAGTCTGAAGCTGGTGGCAGCCATCGGTCCGGATAGGTAAAAGTACGATCGTTCGTTTTGGCGTGCGCGCCGCTATACTGTGCGCTGCAACATCAGCCCAGGAGACACAAAATGACACGTGAAGTGGTGGTGGTAAGCGGCGTTCGGACCGCGATTGGTACCTTTGGCGGCAGCCTGAAGGATCTCTCCCCGACCCAGATGGGCGCCATGGTCGTGCGCGAAGCGCTGGCCCGCGCGCAGGTCAGCGGCGACGAAGTCGGCCATGTGGTGTTCGGCAACGTCATCCAGACCGAGCCCCGGGACATGTACCTTGGCCGGGTGGCGGCAGTGGAGGGCGGTGTCACCATCGACGCGCCGGCCCTGACCGTCAACCGCCTGTGCGGCTCGGGCCTGCAGGCCATCGTCAGCGCCGCGCAGACCATCCTGCTGGGCGATGCCGATGTGGCCATCGGCGGCGGCGCGGAGAGCATGAGCCGCGCACCGTACCTGGCGCAGTCGGCCCGCTGGGGCGCGCGCATGGGCGACGCCAAGATGCTCGACATGATGCTGGGTGCGCTGCACGACCCGTTCCACGGCATCCACATGGGCGTCACCGCCGAGAATGTGGCCAAGGAATACGACATCTCCCGCGTCCAGCAGGACGAAGCCGCGCTGGAGTCGCACCGCCGCGCATCGGCGGCGATCCGCGCCGGCCACTTCAAGGACCAGATCCTGCCGGTCACGCTGAAGGGCCGCAAGGGCGACGTGACCTTCGACACCGACGAGCACGTGCGCCACGACGCGGTCATGGAAGACATGACGAAGCTAAAGCCGGTCTTCGTCAAGGAGAACGGCACGGTAACCGCGGGCAACGCCTCGGGCTTGAACGATGCCGCCGCCGCCGTGGTGCTGATGGAGCGTGCCGAGGCTGAGAAGCGCGGCCTCAAGCCGATGGCGCGCCTGGTCTCCTATGCGCATGCCGGCGTCGATCCCAAGACCATGGGCATCGGCCCCGTGCCGGCCACCAAGAAGGCGCTGGAACGCGCTGGCCTGACCGTGGCCGACCTTGATGTGATCGAAGCCAATGAAGCCTTTGCCGCGCAAGCCTGCGCGGTCACCAAGGCGCTCGGTCTCGATCCGGCCAAGGTCAACCCGAACGGCTCGGGCATCTCCCTGGGCCACCCGATCGGCGCCACCGGCGCGCTGATCACCGTCAAGGCCCTGTACGAGCTGCAACGCGTGCAAGGCCGCTATGCACTGGTGACTATGTGCATTGGCGGTGGCCAGGGTATCGCGGCGATTTTCGAACGACTCTGAACCTGAGGCTGCCTTGCGGCGCGTAGCGACCCTGTCCTTGCCTTTATCCATGTCCTTGTCACTTCCCGTTACTCTGTCTCTGGCAGCCGGGCTGGCCGCGGCAACGCTGGCCGGCGCCGCGCTGGCCGCCGGTGCCGGAGGCACCGAGCTGTCCACGGGCACGCCCGGCACCGCCAATGCCGCCAGCGATGCCAGCCAGGTACAGGGTTTCGGGATCAACCAGGCCATCCGCGAGGGCGAGGCGCGGCGCGGCGCGCAGCTTTCAACCGGGCCCGCGCCCAAGGCGCTCGCGCCGCGGCCGGAGTACGCTGCGCTGCCGGTCTACGTGGGCACGCTCGGCGACCAGCCGGTGCGCCTGCGCCTGGGCCCCAAGCCCGACGAGCGCGACAGCGTGCGCGGTGAGTACAGTGTTGGCCGTGCTGGCGGCGTGCGGTTGCTGGCCGGCGAATTCGAGAACGGCGCTTTCCTGATGGAGGAGTCCAATGACGGCACGCACGTCACGGGCAACTGGGAAGGCACCATCGACGGTGCCGGCATCGTGCACGGCAACTGGACCGACCCGGTCAACCCGGCCATCGTGCTCCCCTTCATGATCCGGCCACTGGGCGTGCTGGTGATCCCGCCCTTTGACATGACCCCCAACAGCGGCATTACCTACGCCCCGCCCGCACCGAAGTCCTCGATTTCCGGCCGGTAGCGTCAAGCCAGGGTGGACAGGGGCAGGCCCGCCAGGTAGGCCAACGCGCACCCGAATGCTGGTAAGCTCGAGCGTTCATCGAGTTATCGCCAGACAAGGAATCGCCGTGTCCGACCGCCAGCCACCCGAGCAGCCCGCTTCCCAACCCGCCTACCTGGCGACCGTGGCCGTCCAGCCAGAGCTGGATATCGCGCCGGGCTTCGCCTCGTTTTCCCAAGCTACCCATCGTGGCTCCACCGTGGTGTTCCGCAACCTGGCGGAGCTGCGCGCGCATGGCGACGGTACCACCACCTACTGGCGCTATGGCCTGCATGCCACGCCCACCAGCGAGGCGCTGTGCCAGCACCTCGCGCTGATCGAAGGCGCGCGCCATACGCTGCTGCTGCCGTCAGGGCTGGCCGCGATCTCGCAGGTCTACTTCGCCCTGGTCAAGTCGGGCGACGACGTGCTCGTCCCGGATAACGTCTACGGCCCCAACCGCGAGCACGGCGAATGGCTGGCACGGGACTTCGGCGTCTCCGTCCGTTATTACGACCCCATGATCGGCGCGGGCATTGCCGGGCTGATCCGCCCCAACACCCGCCTGATCTGGATGGAGTCGCCGGGCTCGGTGACGATGGAAGTCCCCGACACCGAGGCCATCGTGGCCGCGGCAAAGGCGCGCGGGGTGCTCACCGCCATCGATAACACCTGGTCCGCCGGCGTATATTTCCGGCCATTCGACAAGGGCATCGACATCTCGGTGCAGGCGCTCACCAAGTACCAGTCGGGCGGCAGCGATGTGCTGATGGGCGCCGTGCTGACCACCGACGACAAACTCCATGACCGCATCAAGCGCGCCCGCATGCTGATGGGCTGGGGCGTGTCGGCCGACGATTGCTACCTGGTGCTGCGCTCGCTGCCGAGCATGCCGGTCAGGCTGGCGGCGCACGACCGCGCCGCGCGCGAAGTGGCCGAGTGGCTGACCCAGCGTCCGGAAGTGGTCAAGGTCTTGCACCCGGCGCTGCCGGACTGCCCCGGCCACGACTTCTGGCGGCGTGATTTCAGCGGCGCCACTGGCCTGTTCTCGATCGTGCTGCATGCACGCTACACGCGTGCCCAGGTCGATGCCTTTGTCGAGGCCTTGCGCCTGTTCGCGATCGGCTGGTCCTGGGGTGGCGCGCATAGCCTGGCGTTGCCGTACCACGTCCAGACCATGCGCCCCCAAGGCAGCTGGCCGCCCGTTGGCTGGGAGAACGCTGGCGAGCTGGTGCGTCTCTATATCGGGTTGGAAGACACCCGCGACCTCATCGCCGACCTGCGCGGCGCGATGGAATCGCAGCTGGTGGCATGAAATGAAAAGGGCCGCCCCGGACACCGTCCGGGGCGGCCCTTTTTCGGCTGGGCGTCAGTGCGCAAACAGTTGCAGCAAGCCATCCAGCCCAACGTGGTTGAACGCCACGCTGGCCTGCGCACGCACCACCGGCTTGGCCCGGAAGGCCACCGACAGTCCGGCCACGGCCATCATCTTCAAATCGTTGGAGCCATCGCCCATGACGATGGCCTGGGACGGGTCCGCGCCGATCTGCGCACACACTTCCTGCACCGTGCGGGCCTTGACGTCGGCATTGACGATCTCGCCCACCACCTGGCCGGTGAGCTTGCCATCGACGATCTCCAGCGTATTGGCGCGGGTCACGTCGAGCTTCAGGCGGGGCTTGAGTTTATCGGTGAAATGCACGAAACCGCCTGAAACCAGCAGGGTACGCATGCCCAGGGCCTGCACGGTCTGCAGCATGTTCTCCGCGCCGGGCGACAGGCGCAGGCGCTCTTCATACACGCGGTCCAGCACACTGGCGTCCAGCCCCTTGAGCAGGGCCACACGGCGGCGCAGGCTCTCGTTGAAGTCGGTGATCTCGCCGCGCATGGCCGCCTCGGTAATCGCCGAGACCTCCGCCTTGAGGCCGCAGAAGTCTGCGATCTCGTCGATGCACTCGATGGTGATCAGCGTGGAGTCCATATCCATCGCCACCAGCTTGAAGTCCGACAGCTTGCGGCCGGCGGGCACGATGGCCCAGTCGATGCTGCGCGGGCCGCAGTAGGTATCCAGCGCTTCGCGCAGGGCGGGCGTCAGCGCGGCGCTGGCATCGGCGGCTGCCACGGTCTCGGCGCGCAGCGCGAGCGTGGGAGCCTGGGCGATGGCGCGGATGGCGTCGATATCGTTGGTGGACAGCGGGGCGGGACTTTGCAGAATCAGGGACATGGTGCGAATGCAGGGCCGGGCCGGGCGGCCGATGGCGGTAAATGCAGGATGCGAGCCGCAGCGGCGGCGAAGACCGCTATTGTATATGCCCGCGCGCATGCGGCGCAGCCGCCGCCCTATAGCACCGGCTGCTGCACGGTGGAATCCGTGTGGGCGGATGTGTTCTATCGTGCTCGTCGAGGTATGAGGCCGGCCGCAGGCCAGCCCTCGTTGCACTACATCGCACTACGCTATTTGCGCGTTAGCCTCGCACTGCGCGGCCAGTTCGCTCAGCACCAGCGTCTCATGCGCCAGCCCGGCGGCCAGCGACAGCACCCGGTTCTGGATCTCCGGGTTCAGGTCGCCGAAGACGCCGGATTCCGCATTGTCACAGGCCAGGAAGAGCAGGGCGCAGAGCTGGGCCGATTTCTCGACGGCCAGGCGCAACGGGGTTTCGCAGAGCACCCGTGAGCTCAGGTGGATGTCCGCATTGCGGTATTCGGCGGTGAGGCCATGGCGGGTGTGTTGGCGGGGGTTATCCATTTGGCGCCTCCTTGTGCTTCGCTTGCGTTTTGCGGAGGACGGTGATGGAAAGGGGTAACGCTGAGCATGCGGGTGGGAGGCCGGAATGGTCGAATGCAAAGAGGCGCATGGTGCGGTCTTCTGTCAATGAAAACGCCAGGCGGCGGCGCGGTCCGCCTTTGTTCGGGCTTCCAATCCCGGTCGCGGTGGTTGCAGCGACGAAAGAGCATAGCGAGATTGTTGATTGGCGCTTTGTGTAGGGGCCGTCGGTACTGCTCTCAGATAGGTCGGTAGTTCATTCGCGCCAAGCTGCGTGACCCAAATGAGTCAAGAAGCGGCTGAATGTCATGGCATGAGACGTTCGCCGATGACGCTTCGACCTCCAGCCTATCGGCCATACCAGATGTTCGTGACCTGATGCCGGTGTTCCATCACTGCCCGCATTGGGAACCGTGCCTCAACTGGCATTATTGGCCAGGAAAGGCCGGTCAACGCTGTTTTTGATCCATTCCAGTCCGTCATGACGTTGGCGTTCATGGGGCAAAAGTGCACGGCAGATTTTGCACTCCGAGACAACCATTCAAATGTATCTTCCTGGTTGTTCGATCGCGCATCTCATAGGCCCAGCGTTAATGCGGCATTGTCGTCGAATTGGTCAGCTGTTTGCCCAGGTCGATAACGAGCAACGGTGGAGGGTGACGCTTGCGTCTTCAAACGACACGGCCAGAGCTCCGCGGACTTCGGGCCCGAGTACGAGGTCAAGGCACGTCCAGCCGGAAATGGTTGTGCCGTTATGCGAAGCACACCAGCGGCCCTCGCCGCGTAGCAAGTCGTCTTCGGTCGTATAGGCGTTCGGCTCGCCGGAGAGACCCGTGCCGAGCGCCTTCAGCAGGGCTTCCTTTCGGATCCAGATACTGAGCAGGGTTGCAGCCGAATCGGGTCGTGTCGGGTCAAGCACCTTCTCCTCGATCGGAGAGAATAGTCCGCGTCCAACGCCCGTAACGTCTACGCCGTCAATCCGCCGCTCTACGTCCACGCCGACGCGGCAATCCCATGCGAAAGCGAGCAGCGTCATCCCGTCAGTGTGGGAAACACTGAACGCGAGCCTTGCAGCGTGCGGCCACTGCAAGGCGGGCTTGCCAAACAGCGCAACACTAAAGCGCAGGGATTCGGGTTTGCAGGTCAGGTAGCCGCCGATCAGCCAGCGGAGAAGGCTCCGCCGGGCAATGAAGTGATTGCGATGCCTTTCGTGTCTGTAGGCTCGGGCACGCTGTCGCTCATCCGGCGAAAGCGTGTGGGCAAGCGTCGAACATACCGGGTCGATAAGAGCGTCATTCAGTACCCACACATGCACGGCTCTTTCCGGCAACGAGAGGCGGCTCGGATCAGGCAGTAAAAGAGATGCGGTACGTACCACGTTCCGTGCGGTGACAATATCGTGCTGCATGCCGTTCGATCCCCGCTCACGCCTTGCGGCGCCTCATGAAACACGCCCGCCGCGTCACGGGTTTGCCAACCCCTCGTCCAGTAACGCCGCGACGACCTGCAAGTTTGGTTCGACGAGCATATCGCTATGGCCGCTGGGCACTTCGGCAATCATCAAGCCGTCGCGCGCGACACGCTGCCACAGCGATATCGGATCACCCCAATCCTGGTGTCGAATCGCCGCGCGCACATAGACAATCGGGCCGGCGTGATACGGCCGCGGCCGGTAGGTCGTCGTTGCTTGTCTCATCGCTTCGCGCACGCGCCAAAGCGCAGGCGGAAACGATTCGGTATAGGCGTCCGCCCGGCGCGTCATGCGCCCGAGGCTTATCCCCACGCGATCGGCCGCCTTCCCGAGCATGTACGTCAGGTAACCGAAAAGCTGCGCCGCAGGCACCGCGCGCAGCTTGCGCCACTGGTAGCTCAAATAGCTGCAGCGGTGCCGCAGCCAAGCATGCCATGGGAGGAAATGCTCGTGCACATAGGTATCGAGCAGGCACAGGAATTCGATGTGCTCGCCAGCGCGCATCAGCTGTTGTGCAATCTCGAGCGCGACCAGCCCGCCGAACGAGTAGCCGGCCAGCGCGTACGGTCCGCCCGGCTGCACGGTGCGCATCTGTTCGATGTAGCTGGCCGCCATATCTTCGACGCACCTCTGTGTCGGCTGCTCGCCATCAAGGCCCCGTGCCTGCAGTCCATAGACCGGGCGCGGACTACGCAGCGCGCAGACCAGCCCCCAGCATTCCATCACCGAGCCGCTCAAGCCATGCACGAGGAATAGCGGCGTCCCGGTGCCGGCGCGCACGGGCACGAGGATCGGCGACGGCGGCTGCAGTTCGCCCTCGTCGATCGCCGCGGCGAGGCGCGCGATCGTCGGCGCGATCAGCAGCGTCGCGAGTGGGATCGTGCGCCCGGTCGACTGATGCACGTCGGCGAGCAACCGCGCTGCGAGCAGTGAATGACCACCCAGCTCGAAGAAGTTGTCGTCGTGACCGATCGGCGCGAAGTCGAACAGCTTCTCCCACAGCACCTGCAAATGACGTTCTAGTTGTTCGCGGGACTCGCCGGCGGGTGGCAATTCGCGCGCCGCCAGGTTCAGTGCCGGATGGTTCCGGATCGAGTCGAGGCATCCGGGATTGCGTAACGCCGCGGCATTACCGACCGGCAAGCCGTTGACCGCATTGCGCGCGGCCGCTTCGGACAGCTTGCCGCTATGCGTGACCGGCAACGCATCGACGGCGATGATCCGGTCTGGCACGTGCGTGGGCGACGCACGACGTGCGAGGTCGCGGCGCACTCGGGCGGCCAGCGCGCCAGTCAGCGCGACGCCATCCTGCAAGACCAGCAGCAGCACGATGCGCCGGTCGTACCTTTGCGCGCGCGTGGCGTCAGGCGGTGCAGCGCGTGACCGCTGCTCGACCACCAGCGCCTCGCGAATTTCCCGGATATCGCTCAGCACACGATAGATTTCGCCCGGACCAACGTTGATGCCGCGAACATTCAGTACGCCATCGGATCGGCCATGCAGCCGCGCAGTGCCTTCCGGCGAGAACTCGATGCGATCGCCGTGCGTCCAGACACCTGCGTTGCTGGTGAAATAGGCAGCGTGAAACCCCTTGCCGTCCGTGTCGCCAAAAAAGCCGAGCGGACGCGACGGAAACGGATTCGCGCAGATCAGCTCGCCGGTTCGGCTGGTGCGGGCACCCTGTTCCCACGCCTGAACATCAAGCGCAAGGCTCTTGCACTGGGCTTCCCCCGCATAGATCGGCAGGTTCGGATTCCCCAGCACAAAGCAGCCGAGAATGTCCGTGCCGCCCGAGATTGAATGCAGGGGCAGCGGCTTCACGTGATCGCGCACCCATTCGAACTGCGCGTCGAACAGCACCGCGCCGGTCGACATCATCGCGCGCAGTGCGCCGAGATCGAATTGCTGCCCTGGCACCAGGCCCGCGTCCTCGCACATCTTCAGGTACGCGGGACTTGTGCCGAACACGGTAACCCGCTCGTCGGCGACGAGGCGCCACAGCGCATCGACCGTCGAGATCGGGCCGTCATACGTAACGATCTCGGCCCCGGACGCGAGCGCCGACAACTGCCAGTTCCACATCATCCACGCGCAGGAGGTGTGAAAGTACAATCGATCGCCGGGCCGCAGGTCGCAGTGCAGCCGATGTTCCTTCAGATGCTCGAGCAGGCTGCCGCCGGCGCCATGCACGATGCACTTCGGCTTGCCGGTAGTGCCCGACGAGAACATGATGAAGAGCGGATGGTTAAATGGGAAACGCCGCCACACGAAGCTCCCGGCATCGCCACTGTCGATCAGTTCGCCAAGCGAATAGACCCGCTGCTTGACGGTGTCCGGCAAAGTTCCGTCGTCGAGCCGGACGACGCCCTGCAGCGACGGCAACGCGGCAGCCAGATCGGCGACGTTATCCGCCAGCGACATGCCAGTGTCGAACGCCCGATCCGCAGCGTGCGCGAACAGCAGCCGCGGCGCTAGCGGCGCGAAGCGATCGAGGATCGTCTCGACGCTCATCTCGGCCGCGGCGGTCGACAGCGTTGCACCGAGCGCGGCGACGGCCAGCGCGGCAACGACCGCATCCGCGTCGTTGCGCATCACGCCAACCACGCGGTCCCCATCGCGCAGCCCCAACTCCGAAAGAGCATGCGCAAGACGAGCTACCCGATTGCGCAGTTCGCCACGGGTCAGGCGTACACGTCGGCCATCTGCGTGACATGCGGTCAGCGCAGGTGTGTCGGGCGTCGCTATCGCCAAGCCAAGCAGGTTGTCCGCGTAGTTCAGTTGGACCTGCGGGAAGAAGCGTGCATACTCGCACTCGTCGCCGACGCAGACCGGCTCGGAGCTGCCGGACCACGCAAGCCCCTGCGACCACTGCACGAAGCACTGCCAGAACGTCCGATATTCCCGTACCGAGAAATCGTGTAGCGTATCGTAGTTATTGAAGACTTGGCCGGTGTATGCCTGCAGGGCCGTGGTAAATGCGGTCATTTGCGACGCCGCGGCGCGCTCGGGCGTGCTGCTATAAATGGGTACGCGTCCCAGGGTCGCGCTGGGGCGGAACGACGCGTCGAACAGGTGGAAGCGATCCATCCGATTCTCCACTGAGACCGGTGCGCACCGTTCGAAGCAACGGCGCGTTCTGATGATCCAGACTAGTGACTCGCTATTTGTTGCTCTGTGCGAAATCGCACGAACTATTGCCAAACCACAGACAACGACCAGCCAGTTGGCGTAGACGTGACTGGGGCTTCTCGTATCAACAAGTTTGTGACCCGGTGACGGAAGGTGCACGGCCGTTGTCGTCTTTGGGAAGTGGGCTGGGCCGAATCGGTTGCCTTCGAGAGGATCAGGACGCATCCGCATCGGCACGATGAGTTTCGCGTTTGGGATTTCGTCGACCAGTCGATTGTTGCCGCCCTCGATGGACTGCCCTATGTGCGGCACGAGCGCCGGCGCCACTCAGCCGGAAGCTAGGCGGCTGTCTTGCGCCCCACGTTGCGGATAAGCTGAGAAACACGACCCATGTACTGGTCGAAGAGCTGGTTCGCCTGCGCCTGATTGTCGATGGGCTGCGCGACGGTGCGGCCCTCGGCTTCCAGCTTGGCTCGGATCTCCGGCTTCGCCAGCGCTTCGCCGATCGCCTTGCGCAGTACTGCGATCCGGTCGGCAGGTGTGCCCTGCTTGACGAAGTAGCCCCCGCTGATCGCGTATTCGAAGTCGGGGACCTGCCGGCTTTGCGAGATCAGCGGAATATGCTTGAGCGGCGCGGGCAGCGACCTGGAGAAGCTTGTCAGCACCTTGAGCCGGCCCTGTTCCTGCATGCTGTCGAAGCTCGATTGGTAGGGCAGGATGGCAAAATCCACCTCCCCGCCGGCAAGGCCCTGCAGCGCGGGGGCCGCCCCCTTGTAGGGCACGTGCAAGAAGGGCGCGCCGATGCGGGCGCCGAGTGCGTCGCCCATCAGGTGATAGATCGAGTCGATGCCGACGGTCGCGTAGGTCAGCGGCTTGCTCTTGTTCTGTTTCGCCACGTCCAGGAACTTGTCCAGCGAGTCGGCCGGGATGCCGCTGCGGATCAGGAGCACGATGCTGGCGTCGCTAATCGGGGCGGCCAGCATGAAGTCCTGGGGCTTGTAGCGGGCCGCCGGATTCAGCAGCGGGGAAAGGAACACTTCGTTGATCGAGCCGTGGAAGAAGGTGTACCCGTCAGCCGGCGCGGCCAGCACCTTGTTGGCACCGATCAGCCCGGTGCCGCCACCGTAGTTTTCGACGACTACCTGCTGCTTCACGCTCTTGCCGATGGATTCCCCGAAGATGCGCGCGGACGTATCGCTGGCACCGCCAGCGGGGTAGGGAACCACCAGCGACAGCGGCCGGCTCGGGAAGGTCTGCTCCGCAAAGGCGGGCAGGCCGGCGAGTACCGTCGAGCCTGCGGTCAGGCCAGCGTATTGGAGGAAGCGGCGGCGCGTCTGTGTGGTCATGGTTGTCTCCCGTTATTGAATTTGTCAGGCGAGGTAGCTTTGCGTCAAGCTGGCCCAGAACGCTGCGCCTACCGGCAGGGCCCTGTCGTTGAAGTCGTACAAGGGGTTGTGGACCATGCAGCCGCCATCCTGGCCGAGGCCGTTGCCGAGCCGGATGTAGGCGCCGGGGCGATGCTCCAGCATGCAGGCGAAATCCTCGCTGCCCATCACGGGTCCGCGGGACACGACGTTGTCCTCACCCAGCAGCCGGACCGCCACTTCCCGCGCGCGCTCCGTCTGGCGGTCGTGATTGACCAGCACCGGATACTTGCGCTCATAGACGACCTCGGCCTGAAGCTGGAAGCTCTGGGCCTGAGCCGCCACGAAGTCCCGCAGGCGCGTTTCGATGTGGGTGCGCACCTTGGGGTCGAGCGCTCTCACGCCGATCTTGATCGTCGCGCTCTCAGGCACCACGTTGTAGGTTGCGCCCGCCTGGATGGAGCCCACGGTGATGACCGCCGACTTCAGCGCGTCGATCTCGCGGCTGACGATGGACTGCAGCCCGAGCACCATGCTGGCCGCGCCCTGCATCACGTCGATGCCATGGTGTGGCATGGCACCATGGGCCGAGCGGCCGGTCAGCGTCACCGTGGCACGGTCGAACGAGGCCATGGCCGGACCGGCGATGAGGCCGATCTGGCCGACCGGCAGGCCCGGGGCGTTGTGCAGGGCGTAGATCTCATCGCAGGGGAAGCGCTCGAACAGACCGTCCTCCAGCATGCGCAGCGCGCCGCCTTCGTTTTCCTCGGCGGGCTGGAAGATCAGGTTCAGCGTCCCGTTGAAGTCGACGGACTCGGCCAGATACCGCGCGGCGCACAGGAGGATGGCCGTGTGGCCGTCGTGCCCGCAGGCGTGCAYTTTTCCGGGCAGGGTGCTGGCATAGTCCAGCCCCGTCTTTTCCTGGATAGGCAGCGCATCCATATCGGCGCGAATGCCCAACGTCCGCGTTCCCTGGCCCTTCCTTAGCCTGCCGACCACGCCGGTCGTACCCAGGCCGCGATGGACCTCGTAGCCCCAGGCTGCCAACAGTTCCGCGACGAGGTCACTGGTGCGTCGCTCTTCGAACGCCAGCTCGGGATGCGCATGGATCTGGCGGCGAATCGCGACGAACTCTGGCGCGATGGCCTCGATGGCCTCGATGGATCGTCTCAAGTGGGCGCGGGCGGATTCGGTCATGGTTGTCGTCGGTCAAGGTGATTCACTCCATTATCTGCAGATGTGTCCGTCGCATCCATGACAGCTGACGGGACGAATTGTTGTATAAATGACAACATTCGAACCACAACATTTGAGATGTCTGCGCTATGGAAGAACGGATGGGAGACGTGCTGGATCGGAAGCGGGCGCTGTGCCTGCTCCAGATCATCGAGACGGGGTCGGTGCGCGGCGCGGCGGATGTGCTCTCGGTGGACCCGTCGATGGTGAGTCGCGCCGTGGCCAAACTGGAGCAGGACACGGGCCTGACGCTGCTGGAGCGGCGCGGGCGGGGCGTCGTCGTCACCGACGCCGGGCGCATGCTCGCCCTGTTTGCCCGCCGCCAGCAGGACCTGCACGACACATTCCTCGCCGAGGTCAACAGCCTGAAGAACGCCCAGCGCGGGCACATCGAGCTGATATTTGGCGAGGGCTTCATCGACATGGTGCTAGAGCCGGTGCTGCGGGATTTCCTGATCGGGCATCCTGACGTGACCTACAACGTCCGGGTGGCCGGGACCGAGGAAACGGTCCGCTGCATCGTGGAAGACATGGCACACATTGGCCTGGTGTTCCAGCCGCCCAACGACGCGCGCCTGCGCTCGCATTATTCGCGGCTGTCTCCGATCCGCGTTCACGTGAGCAAGGGCCACCGCCTGGCGCACCACCGCAGCGCGCTGACCTTGGCGGAACTGGCGCAGCACCAGGGCGCGGCGCTGGTCGAGTCGTTCGGCGTGCGCAAGCACGTGCAGGCAGCGGAACTGGACGAGCACGTCACCCTGAAGCCGATGCTCGTCACCAACTCGTTCAAGGTGTTGTGGGAATTTGCAGCGATGGGGCTCGGCTACATCATGACGCCACGCTCGATTCCGCTGAAGGGCGCACAGTTCACCGACCTGGTATCGCTGCCGCTTGCCAATCCAATCCTGAACAACAGCCGGATCCACGTCGTCACGCGAGCCGGACGGCCGCTCTCGCCGGTCGCCAACAGTCTGTTGCGGCACGTGGTCAAGGCGTTTCCGAAGCTCTGACCAACCTACCTGGCAAGCGCGGCGGCGGAAGGTGGCAAGCCACAGTCCGCCTGCGAATTGCAGAGAAGGCGGACAACGCCCCCGACGTTGCACGCCGCGTTCGATCCGCCACCGCGAGCCAAGGTGATTGTGGTCACGGTGCATGGCTCACCGCGCGGGAAGGCCATGTGTGGCGCGGACCGGGCAGCGGCATATTGCAGCCCGCAGATATCTGCCTGATCCGAACAGGCAGATGCCGGAATCGTACACGCTATGTGGCCCGTCCCCCCTAAATTGACGACGCTTGGATCGCCTCCGCCCATGCGGAAGACCATGCAAGCGACAACCATAATCCAGAGGAGACATCGATGACCGATCCAAAGCTCACAACTGCCCTGAATGGCGTGCTTCAGCAAACGGTGAGCCGCCCTGGCGGCGTTCCCGGCGTGGTGGCCATGGCCACCGACCGCAATGCGAACTTCTACGAGGGGGCTGCCGGCGTGCGCCGGCTTGGTGGTGACGACCCGATGGCCACGGACTCCGTGTTCGCCATCTTCTCCACCACGAAGGCACTCACCGGCACCTGCATCATGCAACTGGTGGAAGAGGGGAAGATCAATCTATCCGACAACGCGGGAATCTATGTGCCCGAACTGGATGCGCTACGGGTACTCGACGGCTTCGACGCCAATGGTCAGCCGCGCACCCGGGCACCCAGGCGGAAGATCACTATCAACGACCTGATGTTGCACACTTCCGGCCTGGGTTACGAGTTCTTCAGCCACGACGATCTGAAGTACCGTAGTGCAAAGAATATCCCCACCGTGATGTCGTGCAGCTTCGAGTCCGTTCGCACGGTGCTATTGCACGAGCCGGGCGAGCGCTGGACGTATGGCGCGAGTGTCGACTGGCTGGGGCGCATCGTCGAGCAGCAGCGCGGAAGACGGTTGGGCGAGGTGATGAAAGCACGCGTCTTCGACCCGCTGGGCATGGTGGAAATCAAGTTCGGGCTGACCGAATCCATGAAGGCCCGCCGCGTGACGAGGTCGCCGGACCCGTAGATTCCCGCGTTGAATCTGGCGTGCAGACAGTTCGCCGTGGGGATTCCGCTGATGCCGATTTGTACTGGAAGCAAAGGGGGCTTGTGCTGCGCCGTCTCTGCGTACCTGTTGACTTTGGGAATCCCGATATGCCGCCGAGTCGATCGACCATACCAAAGGATGATTGGTATATCAGACGCTTTGCGAAGATACTCCAGCAAAGCCAGCTCATCCAACATCCCACATCGTGCAGTGGAGGCAGGAACCATGACACACGGCACCGCCCGGATTGGATCGACGCCCTATCGCACGAATATCGCCGTATCCGGCCACGCAATCACGGCCGATGAACCCCACGCTCGCGGCGGGCAAGGGGCCGGACCGGCCCCTTACGATTTATTGCTTGCTAGCCTGGGAGCGTGCACCGCCATCACGCTCAAGATGTATGCCGAACGCAAAGGCTGGGCCCTTGAGTCGCTCGATGTCTCCCTGCGGCTAGTCGGGACGGACGAGTGGCGCATCGAGCGGACGCTTGTGATCAAGGGCCTGGAAGATAGCCAGAAAGCGCGTCTGGCGGAAATTGCCGAGCGCACGCCCGTCACGAAAACGTTGAGCCCCGGGTTGCCGATCGAAACTCGCCTAGCGTGACGCTGATCTGGTTCACACGAAGCCGACGGTTCTTGGCAATGAACCCACCGGACGCCGCTCTCGAGAGGAGAACGCCGATATGATCGAGCAGCACGCAGACGGTGTCGGCGAGCGCAGGCACCAGATATTTCCCGTCCTGACACCAATCCAGGTTGAGGCGGCGCGCCGGTTCGCAAGCGCTCCACCGCGGTATTTTGCGGCGGGTGAGATGGTCTTCGCCACGGCGGACAGGAATGTGCCCGTCTGGCTCGTGCTGGATGGCTCGATCGACGTTCTGCGCCGGGATGGTCTTGACGAGAAAACGCCAATCACCACCCATCGCGTAGGGCAGTTCACGGGAGAAGTCAGTCAGATTGACGGCCGTGCGTCGCTCGCCTCGGCGCGAGCCGGTCGTGACGGCGCTACCCTGCTTCCGTTCGATCCGCCGTATTTGCGAGCGCTGATGATCGGATCGGCGGAGGTTGGTGAGATCGTCATGCGCGCGCTGATCTTGCGCCGTGTCAGGCTGATCGAACACGGCGGCTCGGGCACGATCCTGATTGGTGCGCCAGACGATGCGCATCTTCTGCGCCTCCAAGGCTTCCTGACCCGCAGCGGCTATCCCAACCACGTCATGGATCCCAAAGTCGATGGTGGGGGCCGCAGCTTTGTTGAGCGGATGGCGCTTCTCCCCAGCGACCTGCCGCTGGTGGTCTGCCCTAGCGGCAGTGTGCTGAAGCGGCCCGATGAGCGGGAGCTGGCGGCCTGTCTCGGCATCATCCCCAAGATCGGGCAGCAGAAGACCTACGACGTCGCCATCGTCGGCGCGGGACCGGCCGGGTTGGCCGCAGCGGTCTATGGCGCTTCGGAAGGCCTCTCGGTGGTCGTTCTGGACGAGCGTGCCATGGGCGGGCAGGCCGGCGCGTCGGCGCGAATCGAAAACTATCTTGGCTTTCCTACCGGCATCTCAGGACAGGCGCTCGCTGGCCGGGCATTCACCCAGGCCCTCAAGTTCGGTGCCGAGGTGGCCATCCCTGTGAGCGTGGTGCGGCTCGATCGCTACGAGGATCGGCTGGCGCTCAAGCTTTCGGACGACTCGACGGTGGCAGCGCGTACTGTCGTGATTGCCTCGGGCGCCGCCTACCGACACCCCGACATTGCCGGTCTCGCACATTTCGAGGGCTCCGGCGTTTCCTATTGGGCGTCCCCGATCGAAGCCCGCTTGTGTGCTGGCAAGCAAATCGCTCTTGTCGGCGGCGGTAACTCGGCGGGCCAGGCAATCGTGTTTCTCGCGCCACACGTGAAGCGACTTCACGTGTTCGTCAGGCGAGACCTGTCGGCGACCATGTCCCGCTACCTCATCGACCGTATCTCGGCATTGTCCAACGTGGAGATTCATGTTGGTACGGATCTGACCGAACTTGCCTCCGGTGGCGACAGGCTCGCCAGCGCTACTGTTCGCGATCGCGCCAGCGGCACCTCGACACACTATGAGATCTGCCACCTGTTCCTGTTCATCGGCGCGACGCCGCATACCCGCTGGCTCAATGGCTCGGTTGCGACGGATGACAAGGGCTTCATTCTTACTGGCGCATCGGACGCATCGCTCGAGACCAGCATGCCTGGCGTCTATGCAATCGGCGATGTCCGCGCTGGCTCGACCAAGCGAGTTGCCGCCGCAGTCGGCGATGGCGCCGCTGCCATCTCCCAAATCCATGGTTACCTCAGCAGACTGTCAAAGGAAGTGGCATGAAGACCTGTGACCATACGGATACGATCCGTGATGTCGTGCCAAGCGCCCTGGGTTGCGAAGAGTGCCTCAAGGTGGGTAGCCCGTGGGTGCATCTTCGGCTGTGCCGAACCTGCGGTCACGTTGGCTGCTGTGATAACTCTCCCCTCAAGCATGCCCGCGCGCATTTCGAGAAGACCGGGMATCCCATCATTGAAGGATATGACCCCCCTGAGGGCTGGGGGTGGTGCTACATCGATCGGGAAGAGATCGTGCTCCCGAACCAGACGCCGCAGCGAGGACCCATCCCACGATTCGTCTGACGGAGCGCTAATCGGGCCTGTATGAATGCGTAGGGTCTGGCGGAGGCGCAGAGGTGCAGTCGTATCCCTCACCGTACTCCGGAGTGTCCGTTCGGCGGACTCATTTATTCAAAATATTTGAATAATGTGTCCGCGAATCGATCACTTTTAGCAAAGCTATCGCCGCTATAGTTCCGTCCATGGCAGCGTAGCAACAAATTTACGCCGCGAAGAAACATCATCCAAATTGAATCACATTGAATGGAGAGAGCGCCATGTCCAACGCCAAACTCGAAGTCCTGACTCCGCATAACAGCCAGATCATCTTCATCGACCATCAGCCCCAGATGGCCTTCGGCGTGCAGTCGATGGACCGCCAGACCATGAAGAACAACGTGGTTGGCCTAGCCAAGGCGGCCAAGATCTTCGACATCCCGACCACCATCACCACGGTCGAGTCTGACTCGTTCTCGGGCTATACCTACCCCGAACTGCTCGACGTGTTCCCGGGCAAGCAGACGCTCGAGCGCACCTCGATGAACTCTTGGGACGACCAGAAGGTGCGCGACGCACTGGCCGCCAATGGCCGCAAGAAGGTGATCGTCGCCGGCCTGTGGACCGAGGTCTGCAACACCACGTTCGCGCTGTGCGCGATGCTCGAAGGCAACTACGAGATCTACATGGTGGCCGACGCCTCGGGCGGCACCACCAAGGAAGCGCACGACTACGCGATGCAGCGCATGGTGCAGGCCGGCGTGGTGCCGGTGACSTGGCAGCAGGTSCTGCTGGAATGGCAGCGYGACTGGAAGAACCGTGACACGTACGACGCGGTAATGAAGGTGGCCAAGGAACACTCGGGTGCTTACGGCATGGGCGTGGACTAYGCCTACACGATGGTCCACAAGGCCGAGCAGCGCACCGCCATGAAGCACGAGTCGCTGGCGCCGGTCCATGCGCAGGTGATCGAGCGCTAATACTGCATTCGCGGGCTGGACGTTCCAAGGGACGTCCAGTCATTTCAGAGACCGGGCCGACTGCCCACTTCAATCCCGACTGACGATGAAGAGCGTAAGGAAGATTGCTAGCAAATGGGAGTTCGCCGCATTCGCGTTTGCGAGCGGATTCCTGAAGCATGCCCATACGTCATCTTCACTCGGCATCCTCGCTGGCACGCTAGCGGTGGGCGGATTGATCGCAGACCGTGGCATGAAACAAGATCGCGGTCTCAAATGAACAAGAAAACTCCCATGTCCAAACTACCGTTGCTCGAGCCCGCCGATTGCGCATTGATCCTCGTTGATGAACAGGCGGGCCTTGCGTTCGCTGCGGGTTCTCAAGACCCCCAGATTCTGCGCAGTAATGGCCTTGCGCTCGCGAAGACGGCGGTCGCCTTTGACTTGCCGGTTGTGGTCTCCACTTCAGCCTCGAAGGTGTACAGTGGCCCATTGATGCCGGCTTTTAGAGACGTGCTGCCAAACGTCACGCCGATTGAACGCCGCAACATGAACCTTTGGGAAGACGATGCAGTGCGCGGCGCGATTACGGCTACCGGAAAGCGTACGTTGATCATCGCGGGCATGCTGACGGAGGCCTGCGTGAGCTTCCCGGTTCTTTCAGCGCTGTCCGAGGGATATCAAGTATACGTTGCGGCCGATGCTTGCGGTGGGCTGACACCAACAAGCCATGATCTTGCGTTGCGACGGATGGCTTCCGCTGGCGCAGTCATGACTTCCTGGCTCCAGCTCCTTCTCGAATTCCAGAGAGATTGGACCCGTCATGACACCTATGAGAAGGCTCGCTCGATCRTGGTCGAGCATGGCGGCGGGTATGGCACGGGCCTCGCCTATGCGCGTGACATGATCAAACCGACATGAACGTCCTCGATGCAGGCGCCACCGGGAGCGCGATGAACCCGACCACCTTCAATCCGCAGGAAATCGTGACGAGCATCATTGTCCACGAGGTCGAGCCTGGCGCCGCCGAGCAGTACGAAACGTGGCTCGCGGACATCCGAGCCGCCTGCTCCAGGTTTTCCGGCTACCTAAGCACCGATGTGATACGTCCGGTCGGCACAAGCCGCGAGTATGCGACCATTGTCCGCTTCGCCGACTTCAAAAGCCTCAACGCCTGGATGGAGTCCGATGTACGCCGCCAACATATTGAGAGGATGCGGTCATCGCTGCGGCAAGGCGACCGATACGAGATCAGGACTGGCCTCGATTTCTGGTTCACTCCAAAGAACGCAAAGGTCAAGATCCCAACCGCGTGGAAGCAGTGGCTCATCACGTGGAGCGCCATCCTGCCACTCAGCATCGTCGTGCCATGGGGCGTCGTGCCGGTGCTTGCGCGCCTCGGCTTCGCCCATGACTCGTTTGTCGACAAGGTGGCCGTGACGGCGGCAATCGTGTTCCTGATGGTCTACGTGGTGATGCCGCGCTATACACGGCTCGTTGCACACTGGCTGTTCAAATGATCAGTGCGTACCTGGCGCGCAGCAGCGGCGCTCAGGCCGCACATTGTGCGTTTGCGCGTGTCGTCATGCGTGCGGCGAGCATGGCCGCGTTGCGTTGTTGTCTTTCGAGGACGCGTGGCCTGGGCATCGTGAAGAGTTGGAGTATCCGATCGGCATCGTGCACCTTAAGTACGAGGTGAAAGAGACAATCAAGGGAGACCCCGGACAGCTAACAGACCTTCACTTCAGGCTGTATGGCAACCCTGATGACGGTGTCTTCAGACCTGGGAATGCTTATCTGTTCCTCATCCGCGAGGATGGCAACGTTCCTCCCCTCGGTTGTTCAGCAAATACAGTGCCGGTGATTTTCGATCAGACCCATGCATTCGCCGAGCGCCTCCGCCAGTCCCACAAATAGTAGCCCCACCAATCCAGCGGGTAACGGCTTCGTCAGGCCGCCCGCTTGCGCGCATTGCATATCTTTTTGCATAAGTTGGCGTCAACGTATGCTTGTCGGCCAGCACTCGATCGCCCTGACTCAGCGCTGAACTTCCGTAGTCCCCAAAGGGACGCACAGAGCGCTGATGGGGGAGCGGCGGCTTTGAATTCAAGAGCGGACTTTGGTGAAACGCACGGAGGGTGAGCGCAGCCTTTGACGGGAACGGTCGCTAAGTGTAGGTAAGCGGCTCTTCAGCGACGGAATGACGACGGCCGCACCGAATCCGAGGGCTCCAACCCGGTGCGTCCATTGACAGCATCGACGCTCGAACTCCGCTCTTACGCGTCTTCGCCGATCCTAATCACCACTTTGCCGAACGGGCCGCGTGCAAGATGTTCGAATGCCTGCACGGCCTCGTCGAAGCGATAGACGCGATCGATGACAGGCTTGATCTTGTGCGCATTGAGGAACACGTTCATGCGCTCAAAGGAAGTGCGCGGTGCGACGGCTATCCCACGAATCGTCGTTTGCCGGAAGATCAGCGGCATCAGATCGAGAGCTGTCGTCTGTCCCGTGAGGAAGCCGACCTGCGCAATCACGCCTTGCACCTTGGTGGCCGCAACGGACTGGTTGATCCCGTTCCCACCCGCGACGTCGATCGTCACGTCCGCACCCAAACCACCGGTCAGTTCGAGTACTTTCGCGGACCAGCCTGGATTCGTCCTGTAGTTGATCCCTTCGACCTTGTCGCTATTGAGCAGCGCCTTTACCTTCGCCAGATTCTCGTCCTTGCTCAACGTGACGATCACGCGCGCGCCATGTGCAATGGCGATCTGCGCCGCGAAAATCGACACGCCTCCCGTTCCCTGCACGAGTACCGTTTGTCCCACCTCGACATGGCCAACGTCGGTCAATGCATACCAGGCAGTCAGCGCGGCGATCGGCAGGGTCGAAGCTTCCTCGTCGCTCATCGACGCGGGCGCTGGCATCGCGCTGTCTTCGTGGATGATCATGAATTCCGCGAGCTCTCCAGGCAGTGGCAGGGGAAGCGCGAGCATCGATGTCATCACGATGGGTGAGCAAGTTCTTCAGCAGTGAGTTCATGGATGCATGGGGTTCGAAAGGTGTCGACATCAGCTTGCAGCGTTGTCTGGCCGGTCAGGCATGTACGCGCTGAGCCATCCAGCGCCGGTATTGGCGGACGCCGCATGCGTTGGACACCTGCTGCAGGATCAGCGCGCGCAGCGGTGACACCCTGGGATCTGTGGCCTTGCCTCGGCTGAGCTTGCGCAGTTGAAACTTGACTGCCGCCATGTTAGCCAATGAGGCCAGCGGCTTGTTCTTCCAACTGATCGGCAGCAACGCGGGCGCACTGTCTTTGCCAGCGCGCCAGTCGCGCGGCAGATTGGGATCGATGGCCAGGGCAGTACCGATGCCAACCATGTCCACGCCGCTCCTGACCACTTGCTCGGCCACCGGCCGACGGCGGATGCCGCCTGTGACCATCACTGGCATCTTCGCCACCGCGCGGATGTCGCGGGCGCACTCGACAAAGTAGGCCTCGCGGGCGAGCGTGCTGCCGTCGCGGGCTTCACCCTGCATGGCCGGGGCCTCATAGCTCCCTCCCGACAACTCGACCAGGTCGACGGCCAGCTCGTTGAGCATCTTCACAACCTGGCGGGCGTCATCCGCGCTGAAGCCGCCACGCTGGAAGTCGGCAGAGTTCAGCTTGACGGCAACTGCGAATCCGGGCGAAACCACGGCGCGTACGGCCTTGACGACATCAAAGAGCAGGCGAGCGCGGTTTTCCAGCGGGCCACCCCACGCATCTGTTCTTTGGTTGCTCAACGGCGAGAGGAATTGGCTCAGCAGGTAGCCGTGCGCCGCGTGAATTTCGACGCCCGTGAAACCTGCCTGTTCCCCCAGTTGTGCCGTATGGGCAAAGCGCTGGATCACATCCTCGATAACCTCCTGGGTCATCGCCTGCGGCGTGTTGAAGTGCTTGGACAGATTGCCCAGGTTCATTGACACAGCGGAGGGAGCCCAAGTGGGCTGCCCCAGATTGGCAGGCATCTGGCGGCCGGGATGGTTGATCTGCAGCCAGAACTGCGCCCCCTTGGATCGGCCGACCCGTGCCCAGCGCCTGAACCGGTCCAGGTGCCTGGCGTCTTCCAGCACGACGCCGCCGGGCCCCGTCATGGCACGGCCGTCCACCATCACATTGCCGGTTATCAGCAAGCCAGCACCCCCCTCTGCCCAGGCCTTGTACAGCCGCATCAGCGCTTCGGAGGGGGCGTGGTCAGCGTCCGCCATGTTCTCTTCCATGGCGGCTTTGGCGATGCGGTTCGTAACGGTTGAACCGTTACGAAGGACCAACTTGTCGAACACGTTCATGGGGTCACCTCGTTTTGATCGTGATTCGACTGTAAGGTTGAAGTCAACTTGAATGTCAATACCTTTTGTGAGGTGACGTATGCGCATCGCCGTGGATGGCTGCGAGAACAGGAAGGCAAACGGCGACCGTACCGAGCCTGGCGCCAGGATGGAACCCACAAGGTGACCGGAATGAGACCAATGCGAACTATCCGCATCCGGATACTTGACCTTAAAGTTGCGTTTAACCTTAAAGTGCTGGCTGCCAATTGGCTTGCCTCGGGCACTGCGTACCGGGTCAATCATCGAGAAAGCGCAATGAATAGGGATAGGCAGGTCACACAGATCGAATTCGGACCGCTGGAGGGTGAGCCGGAAGGCTTGAATTCCGGCCCCTCGGCAATCAGCGCCGCAAGGAAACGCCCATGACCGCCCCAGACTATGACGTCGTCGTATTTGGCGCCACCAGCTTTGTTGGTCAGATCCTGACGCAGTACCTGGCCGAATACCTCTCCGGTCAGGCTGAAACCCTGCGCTGGGCCATTGCGGGCCGATCCGAAGCGAAGCTTGAGGCCGTCAGGCGCTCGCTGGGCGCGGCGGGGCAATCCCTGCCCATCATCGTGGCGGACGCTGCTCACGAACCCCAGTTGCGAGCCCTGTGCGCGCAGACCCGGGTCGTGGTGTCCACCGTCGGCCCCTACGCGCTATATGGCGAACCGCTGATCAAGGTGTGCGCGGAAAGTGGCACGGACTACTGCGACCTCACCGGCGAGACCCAATGGATCAAGCGGATGATCGAGAAATATGAGGCCACGGCCCAGCAATCGGGGGCGCGCATTGTGCATTGCTGCGGGTTCGATTCGGTGCCCTCCGACATGGGCGTCTATTTCTTGCAGCGACAGGCGATGCAGCATTTTGGTGCCCCGGCCGCCCACGTCAAGATGCGCGTCAAGACTCTCAAGGGCGGCGCTTCAGGCGGCACGGTGGCCAGCATGATCAACGTGGTCAAGGAAGCCGCTGCGGATCCTTCCTTGCGCAAGGAGCTGGTCAACCCCTATGCACTTTGCCCCAGAGGCCACGGTTTCACGGCACGCCAGCACTACGTTAGCGCCGCCGAATTCGATACTGACTTCGATGCCTGGATAGCCCCCTTCGTCATGGCGGCGATCAATGAGCGCGTGGTTCACCGCTCCAACGCCTTGTCAGGTAAGGCCTATGGCAACCCGTTCACGTATGACGAAGCGATGCTGACAGGGGTGGGTTTCAAAGGCCGCTTGACTGCACTGACGATCGTGGCGGGTCTGGGCGCGTTCATGGTGGGAGCCGTCATTAGCCCCATCCGCGGCGTGATGGAGCGCTTCTTGTTGCCCAAGCCCGGTGAAGGGCCCAGCCCTGCGGCACAGTTGGCCGGTCGCTACGATCTGCGCTTCCTGGGTCGAACCGAAGCGGGGCAGACCCTACGCGTGAAAGTCACCGGTGATCGCGATCCGGGTTATGGCTCCACCAGCAAGATACTTGGCCAGGCGGCGGCCTGCCTGGCACTGGACCACGTTAAGAACGGAATCAAGATCGGGCGCGGTGGCGGCTTCTGGACACCGGCGACGATATTTGACGAGCGCTTTATCGACCGCCTGACGCGCCATGCTGGTTTGCGCTTCGAGCTGATATGACGAGGCACCTGAAAGACGCATTCAGCCTGCGAGCCAGGATGGCGCTGGCCAAACGCTGAGCCCTGCCGCCAGGCTGGGTAGCGCGTTTTGACTGAGGTATAAAGCCAGAGATTCTTGAGGGCGACTTCAAATTGTTTGAGGAGTGTGACGAGCATGAAGATCGGCGAACTGGCGGAGCGCACTGGCCTTGCCCCGTCGCGCATCCGCTTTTACGAAGGCATCGGCCTGTTGAAGGTCGAGCGTCAGCCGAGCGGCTACCGGACCTATCCGCCTCAAGCGGTGCTGGTGCTCGACCTGATCGCGACTGCGCAGCAGGCCGGCTTTAGTCTCGACGAGATTCGTACGCTGCTACCGCCCGACCTGGCGCACTGGAAGCATGGCTCGTTGATTGAAACGCTCCGCAGCAAGGTGCAGGACATCGAGGCGCTGGAGGCGCGGCTTGCGCAGAGCAAGGCGCACCTCGTCGCACTGCTGGCGGAGATTGAGGCGAAGCCTGAGGATATTGACTGCGCCACCAACGCGAGGAGGGTGCTGTCGCGGATGCGGTCAGGGGAAATGGAAAGCCCGGCCCTGGCGACCGGCGACGTCACAACACTTCGTAAGGCAAGCCGGCGCCGGCCGGTCAGGACCGGCTGACTGACCGTCGATGGCCTGCGCAACAGTGTGGCCAAAGCGCTCGGCAACCTTATGCTGAGACAAACCGGCATAGATCTCGGTAAGGGCAAGGAGGCAATACATGAATCTGGACGTCAACCACCAGCCGGTCAGCGTCGAATGCGACCCGGCCACCCCCTTGCTGTGGGTGCTGCGGGACCACCTGAACCTGACAGGCACGAAGTTCGGCTGCGGCGTCGCGGCTTGCGGCGCGTGTACCGTGCATCTGGATGGCGCGGCGGTGCGGTCCTGCGTCCTGCCCGTGGCGGCGGTGGCCGGCAAGCGCATCACCACGATCGAAGGGCTGGCCAGCGCACCAGGCAAGCGCCACGCGCTGCAGCAGGCCTGGATTGACGAACAGGTGCCGCAATGCGGCTACTGCCAGTCGGGCATGCTGATGGCAGCGGCGGACCTGCTGGCCCGGCAGCCAGATCCGAGCGATGCCGACATCGACGCGGCCATCACCAACCTGTGCCGCTGCGGCACGTATCCGCGCGTGCGTACCGCCATCAAGCGTGCGGCGAAAGTGCTGCGGGAAGGGCGCGAATGAGGACCAACGCAACGACCCCGCGCCGTGGACGGCGCCGATTCCTGCTGGGGGCGCTCGGCCTTGGCGGCGCGCTGGTGGTGGGCTGGGGCGTGATGCCCCCGCGCAGCCGGCTTGGCGGTCCCGCGGTATTCCCTGAAAAGTCCGGCCAGATTGCCCTGAACGGCTGGATCAAGATCACGCCGGAAGGCAACGTCATCCTCGCCATGCCGCGGGTAGAGATGGGCCAGGGCATCCACACCGCGCTGTCGATGCTGGCCGCCGAGGAACTCGATATTCCGCTGGCGCGGGTGAGCATCGAGTCGTCGCCCATCGAGCGAATCTATGGCAATGTCGTCGCCATGGGCGACAGCTCGCTGCCGCTGCATCCGGACGACGCTGACAAGATCTGGGCGCGCGCGCTGCACTGGATCATGGCAAAGAGCGCGCGCGAGATCGGCCTCATCATCACGGGCGGCAGCAGCAGCGTGGCCGACGGCTGGCAGCCCGTGCGCGAGGCCGCCGCAACTGCGCGCGCCACGCTGGTGGAAGCGGCTGCGCGCGAGTGGGGCGTGCAGGCGGCGCAAGTAACGGTGCGGGAAGGCCAGCTCATTGGCCCGGGCGGCAAGCAGATGCCTTTCTCCGCGGTCGCGCGGAAGGCGCGCGACATTGCGCCGCCATCGGGCGTCACGCTCAAACCGGCTGCGCAATATCAACTGATTGGCAAGCCTGCACCGCGCAATGACATCGCCGACAAGACGGATGGCAGCGCACGCTTTGCCATCGATGCGCGGCCGCCCGGCATGTTGTATGCGGCGGTCGTCATGTGTCCGGTGTTTGGCGGCAAGCTCATGACCTTCCAGTCAAAGGCGGCGCTTGCCATGCCCGGTGTGCGGTATGTCGTGCCGTTCGAGGGATCGGCGGGTGGCGCACCGGGCGTGGCCGTGGTGGCCGACCACTACTGGCAGGCACGACAGGCCCTGGAAAAGCTCGAACCGGTCTGGGACAACGGGCCGCATGCCTCGCTCGATTCCGCGGGCATCCGGCGCCAGCTCGTTAGCGCGCTCGACAGCGACAAGGGCGGCTTCACGTACCGTTCGATGGGCGATGGCCTGAAGGCCTTTGACAAGACGGGTGGCGCAACCATCGTCGAGGCCGAATACAGTGTGCCGTACCTGGCGCATGCCGCCATGGAGCCGATCAACTGCACGGCGCAGGTGACCACGGATGGCGTGCAGCTATGGGCGCCCACCCAGGTGGCCACGCTGGCGCAACTGGTCGCCGCGCGCGCCGCAGGTGTGAGCCGGAACCAGGTGCAGATCGACATCCCGCTCATTGGCGGCGGATTCGGACGGCGGCTGGAGTCGGATTTCATCGGCCAGGCTGTGTCGATCGCCACCAAGACCGAGGGCCGCCCGGTACAGGTGATCTGGGCGCGCGAAGACGACATCCGCCACGACTTCTATCGCCCGCAGGCCATCGCACGCCTGAAGGCACGCGTCGAGAATGGCAAGGTGACGGCCATCGCCTCGCGCAGTGCCGGGCAGTCGATCATGGCCGGCGAGCTGGAGCGTCTATTCGGTGCGCCGTCGCCCGGTATTGACCGCTATACAGCCGAGGGCCTGTTCGACCTGCCGTACGAGATCGAGCACGAGCACATCGCGCACATGGTGGTCGATTTGCCGGTCCCGATCGGGTTCTGGCGCAGCGTCGGCCATTCCTACACCGGGTTCTTCCTCGAGGGCTTCCTGAACGACGTGGCGGCCGCTGCCAAGCTTGACCCGCTGGCGATGCGGCGCAACTTGCTCAAGGCGCACCCGCGTGAGCTGAAGGTGCTCGACACCCTGGCGCAGGCGGCAGGCTGGGGCCAGCCGCTGGCACCAGCCGCAGACGGTGCACCGCGTGCGCGTGGGCTCGCGCTTCACAATGCGTTTGGCTCGGTGGTGGCGCAGGTGGCGGAAGTATCGCTCAGGGACGGCAAGCCGCGTGTACATCGCGTTGTCTGCGTCGTGGACTGCGGCACGGTGGTCAATCCGGACATCGTTGCGCAGCAGATGGAAAGCGGGATCATCTTCGGGCTGACTGCGGCGCTGTACGGCCAGGTCCAGATCAAGGACGGGCAGGTCGTACAGGCCAACTTCCCCGACTATCCGCTGCTTAAGATGGGGGAGGCACCGGTGATCGAAACCCACCTCGTGCCCAGCACGGCCGAGCCCAGCGGCGTTGGTGAAATCGCCGTGCCCCCGGTCGCACCGGCCGTGGCACATGCTGTCGCCCAGCTCACCGGCAAACCGGTGCGGCAACTGCCGATTGAGTAAGGCAAAAGCAAAGTGGATATTTCGCGGCGTCGGCCACGGATAGGCCCGGCAGCGGTAGGTGATGACGATTTGGGCAATGTCGAAGGAGTCCGCTGTCCGCGAAAAGGCTGCTCCTACCAGAGTCCGCGTGACGTCCCACTCCGGCCGTCCGGCGACGCAAGGGTGGACGGCCGAGAATGGCCGGTTACGGTCCCCGGCGGGGAGGCGGACGGCGCTCGTCTCCTCCCGACCCTGAGCGGGCATTGGAATGACATGTCGTACCACCAACAAAATGCCACCCCCGAGTTGGCCGTTTTCATTGCTGGCGAAGACCTGCGTGTTGCAGTGCTTATAATCAAAAAATGACTACTGTTCGAAATTCCCGTCCTGATGAGGGCGAACGTGCTGTTGATATCTGGCGCCGCGCGGTTGATGCTACTCATAACTTTCTTTCCCAGGAGGATCGCCAAGCCATCGATGAGATGGTTTGCGACTTTCTGCCAAAAGTTCCGCTCTGGTTCGCTGTGGATGCCAACGATTACCCATTGGCATTTATGTTCATCGACAACGGACATATGGAGGCCTTGTTCGTTGACCCCGCTTTCCGCGGGACGGGCAATGGCGCTGCACTCGTTCGTCACGGCCTCTCCCTGCACCCCAAAATGACAACCGATGTCAATGAGCAAAACGCTCAAGCATTGGGCTTCTACGAAAAAATGGGCTTCAAGCGCACAAGTCGTTCTTCGCTTGACGGGCAGGGGCGACCTTACCCAATCATTCACCTGGAATACATCGGCGTCTGAAGGGCAGCTTCTGGCCGTTCGCTGCCGTCGGCCCATGCGTGCACGGGCGTGCTGGCGCCAGAGGCAACTACCGACCCAAACCAGCCGACGGGCTAGTGGCTACTGGGCGACCGGTCTTTAGTCGCGCCATCGACGTTGATGTCCGTACAAACACTGTTAGACTGCGGACGCCTTCCCCGCACGTGTACTCAGGATAGTGACATGACCGAATGCGCTCTAACATTTACCAGTCAGACCGAATGGGAAAGCTGGTTAGGGCAAAACGGCAGCACTTCGACCGGAGCATGGCTGCGTCTAGCGAAAAAAGGAACCGAGCCGCCAACCGTAACCTACGAACAGGCGTTGGAAAGCGCCCTCTGCTATGGCTGGATTGATGGTCAAAAGCAGGCTGAGAGCGAGAAATACTGGTTACAACGCTTCACCCCACGCTCCGCAAAAAGCATCTGGTCCAAACTCAACAAAGACAGGGCTGAAGCGCTGATCGCCGCAGGCAGAATGCGCCCGCCCGGCATGTGCGAAATCGAGAAGGCTAGGAAGGACGGCCGCTGGAAGGCTGCTTATACGTCGGCCAGTAACTCGATAGTGCCGGACGACCTACAGGTGGCTTTGGACGCAAATCCGGGAGCCAAGAAGTTTTTTGCAACACTGAACAGCCGTAACCGCTATGCCATCCTGTTTCGGGTACAGAATGCCAAAAAGCCAGAAACAAGGGCGCGTAAAATCGAGGAATTCGTCAACATGCTGAACCGTGGCGAAACCTTCTATCCATAGGCTTTGTGTTTCTGACGGAGATTTTGCCAAGCGGGGGCAATAACCCCTAGTGGCCGCTTCGGCCCAGCAGCCGCCATGCGTGGGACACGCTCTAAGGCCCACCCCTTTCAAGGTGACGAAAATTAGGGCACCCTCCGTGTTCTCGAACAGAAACCGGTGTCAATGGCGTGGTACTGGACGCAGTAGTAGAACGCTTTCTCGAACACAGCCCGATCAGCGTGATGGCGCGCCTTGCAACGCGCCCTTGATCCGGCCTGGATCGACGAATTGTTCGAGCAAGAGCGTGAAACGCAGTACACGCGGGAGTTATTGTTCTCGACGACGGTGGAAATCATGT